>NZ_JBEOVH010000006.1:0-191985 GCF_040295385.1 Streptomyces sp. NPDC002825 | reverse complement strand
TGTCCCCCACTGTCCCCCCCCCCCCGTCTCGTTGGTTGGGGGGGCGGGGCCCCCCCCCCCCCCCCCGGCCCCCCCTTTCGTACAGGCGCCACCCCACCGCCGAGGAGGCCCCCATGCGTATCCCCGAGCTCCCCTTCCACCGCCGTACCCTGCTCCAGGCCGGCGGGCTCGCGCTCCTGCCCGTCCTCGCCGCACCCCGCACCGCAGAGGCCGCCCCCGCCCGCCGCCGGACCGCGACCCTCCCCGAGGCCGTCACCTCGCCGCTCCCCGACCCCCTTCCGTACCGGGGGAGTTGGCAGCGCACCCCGGACGGCGGGCAGCGTGCCTCCGCCGCCTCCGGGACCGCGCTCGCCGTGACCGAGCACCGCATCGGCGTCCGCGCCGGCTGTTCCGTCCGGATCGCGGCCGACCCGGCCACCCCGCACGCCCGGGGCGGTTTCGTCCTGAGGGCCGCGCCCGACGGCTCCACCGGTTACGCCGTCCTCCTGGAACCCGGGAACGGCCGGGTGGAGCTGGTCGACCTGGCCGGCGGCACCCTCCTCGCCTCCGGCGCCAACGGCCCCGGCGCGACCCTCGACGTCACCGTCGACGGGCCCGCCCTCACCGTCCACGTCGACGGCGAGCAGGTCCTCAGCGCCGTCGACGTCCGCCACACCACGGGCCACGTCGGCCTGCTCGCCGACGGCGGCACGGTCACCTTCGGGCCTCCCCGCACCTGGTCCGTCTCCACCGACCTGAGCGGCTGGACCGGCACCGGGACCTGGACCCCGACCCCGCTGGGGCTCACCGGGGCCGCACCCGACGGCGCCAACATCCGTACGATCGCGGCGGAGGAGGCGTACGACACCTCCCTCCAGGCGGACGTCCTCGTCCACGACCCGTACGCCGTCGCCGCCCTCCTCGTCCGCGCCGACGCCACCGGCACCCGGGGCTACGCCGTCGAGGCCGACCCCAACCTGGGCCGCCTCCGCCTCTACCGCGTGGACGGCGACGTCACCCTCGCCACCCACAGCACCCCGATCACGCCCGGCACCGTGCACCGCCTGCGCGTCGAGGCCGAGGGCCGCCGCCTCCGCGTCCACTGGCAGAGCGACTTCCTCCGCCCCGACGGCTACGCCCCCGTCATCGACACGGAGGACCCGGCGCCCGCCCCGCACCTCTCCGGCCGCCACGGGCTCCTCGCCTACAACGGGCGGGTCTCCTTCGAGAACGTCACGGCCGCCGGACCTTCCGCCGAACTCCCGGGCGCCACCACCCTCTCCGGCACCTGGACCCGCGACCTCAAGGGCCTGCGCGGGAACGACGGCCTGCGCGCCGCCCCGGCCCCCGCCGCCGGCGACCTCGTCGTCTCCGCCGACGTCCGGCTCGCCGGGGCCAGCGCCGCCGGACTCCTCGTCCGCGGCCACGAGATCCTCCTGGACACCGCGACCGGCTCGATACGGCTCCTCGACCACGGCAGCCGTGCCGTCCTCGCCACCGCGCAGCCGCCCGTGCGTGCCCTCCGCACGGGAACCCCGTACCGCGTCGAAGTCCACCTCCTCGGCGGCGAGTTCACCGTGTACGTCGACGCGGTGGACGCCCTGCGCGGCCCGGCCGTCGCCACCGGCGACACCGTCGGTCTCGTCGCGGCCGGCGGCACCGCGTACTTCCAGGACGTGTACGCCGCCGACGTCCGCGCGCACTACACCGAGCCGTACCGCCCCGCCGTCCACCACTCGCCGCGCTCAGGACTGGGCAGCGACCCCAACGGCCTCGTGCACCTCGACGGGGAGTACCACCTCTTCCACCAGGCCGAAGGCCGCTGGGCGCACGCCGTCTCCACCGACCTCCTGCGCTGGCGCGCCCTGCCGATCGCCCTCGACTGGAACGAGCACGGCCACCGCTGGTCCGGCTCGGCCGTCGCCGATCCCGGCGACGCCTCGGGCCTGTTCGGCGGCGGCTCAGGACTCATCGCCTACTACACGAGCTACCACCCGGACAGGATCGGCGGGAACCAGGCGGTCCGCGCCGCCTACAGCACCGACCGGGGCCGCTCCTGGCAGCCCTACGGCGGCCCCGAACCGCTCGTCGGCAACCCCGGCGGCCCCGACGGCGGCTGGGACTTCCGCGACCCCAAGGTGGTCAGGGACGAGGCCCGCGACCAGTGGGTCATGGTGGTGTCCGGCGGCGACCACGTGCGCTTCTTCACCTCCCGGGACCTCCTCCACTGGACCCACACCAGCTCGTTCGGCTACGGGGACTGGGTGGCCGGCGGCGGGGTCTGGGAGTGCCCCGACCTCTTCCCGCTCCCCGTCGACGGCGACCCCGCCCGTACGGTATGGGTCCTCACGTTCAGCACCGGCGCCGTCCGCTCCACCGACGGCTCCACCGCCCGCTGCCTCACCGGCGACTGGAACGGCACCGCCTTCACCGCCCACCAGCCCCCGGGCCCGGCCCCGCGCAGCGACCACGGACGCGACTTCTACGCGGCCATCACCTTCGCCGACCTGCCCGGCGCGCGCCGCGTCTGGCTCGGCTGGACCACCAACTGGGACTATCCGTTCAGCGCCCCCACCCGTCCGTGGAACGGCCAGCACTCCCTTCCCCGTGAACTCACCCTCGCCGACGGCCCGGACGGTCCCGTGCTGCGCCAGTGGCCCGTCGCCGAACTGGCCTGCCTGCGCACGGACACGACCGTACGGAGGGACCTCACCGCCGGACCCGGCGCGCCCGACCCCTGCGCGGGCCTGACGGGCACCACGTACGACCTGGAGGCCGCGTTCGTGCTGCCTCCGACCGGCGCCGCGACCGGCTTCGCCCTCCGTCTGCGGGCGAAGGACGGGCAGGCCACCCTCGTCGGCTACGACGCCGTCCGCGAGCGCCTCTTCGTCGACCGCACCGCCTCCGGACGCACCGACTTCACCCGGTACTTCGCGGGCCGCACCGAGGCGCCGCTCGCGGCCGTCCGGGCCGCCGACGGCAGCCGGACGGTCCGGCTGCGGATCCTCGTCGACGCCTCCTCCGTGGAGGTCTTCGGCGGCGCCGGCGAGGCCGTCGTCACCAGCCTGGTCCTGCCCGACCCCGACGCCGACGGGATCGCCTTCACCGCCGACGGCGGCACGGTCCGCATCGCCGAACTCGCCCTCCACCGGCTCGCCTCGACCTGCCGGCTCTCCGAGACGCTCCCCGCCCTGCCCCCGCCCCCGCCGCCGGGCGAGTTCCGCACGGACCTCGGCACCCTCGCCACCGTCCCCGCCGGCCGCTGGGAGGCCACCGGCGCCGGGCACACCGGCACCTTCGACCGCGACAGCGACGCGATGTCCACCCGCCGCTTCGCCGACCTCGAACTCACCACGCTGCTCCGGCTCGGCGGCCCCGACGGCACCCGGGGTGCCGCCTCCCTGATCTGGCGGGCCTCGGCCGACGGCGCCGACGGGTACGTCCTCAACGTCGACCCCGACCTCCGGGCCGTCCGCCTCGTCGTCCGGCGCGGCGGCTCCTTCGACGACGCGGCCGCCCTCGCCCGGGTCCCCGCACTCGTACGGCACGGCGCCACGTACGATCTGCGGATCGTCCACCAGGGCACCCGTATCCAGGTCTTCCTCGACGGGAACAGGATCATCGACCTCACCGACGCGGCGGCCACGTACACCGACGGCCACGTCGGCCTCAACGTCTTCGGCGGCCGGGCCGGCTACCAGGACACCTACGCCAAGGAGCTCTGACCCATGTCCATCCTGGTGATCGGCGAGTGCGTCGCCGACATCGTGCGCGGCGCCGACGGGACCGAACGGATCCACCCGGGCGGCAGCCCCGCCAACGTCGCCTACGGCCTCGCCCGCCTCGGCCGGGACGTCACCCTGCTCACCCAGCTCGCCGACGACGCCACAGGGCGGCTGATCGCGGACCACCTCAAGGGCGCGGGGGTGAGGGTGGAGGTCGGCGGCGTCCCCGCCCGCACGCCATCGGCGCTCGTCCGGCTCGACGCGCGGGGCGGAGCCTCGTACACCTTCGACATCGCCTGGACCCTGGAGCCCGGGGAGCTCCCCGTGGACCGGCCCGTCCATGTGCACATCGGCTCGATCGCCGCCGTCACCGCGCCCGGCGCGGCCGCCGTCCTGGCCGAGGTCGAGCGGCTCCGCGACGGGGCCACGGTCAGCTACGACCCCAACGTGCGGCCCGAACTGATGGGGGAGCACACCGAGGCCGTCGCCCGCGTCGAGCGCTGTGTCGCGCTGAGCGACCTGGTGAAGGCGAGCGACGAGGATCTGGCCTGGCTGTACCCGGGCGAGGAGCCGGAGGCGGTCGCCGCCCGCTGGCTGGCGCTCGGCCCGGCCGTCGTCCTGGTCACCCGTGGCGCGGCGGGATCGCTCGCGTTCACCGGCCGGGAGACGGTCACCTCGGAGGCGCCGCAGGTCGCCGTCGTCGACACCGTCGGCGCGGGCGACTCCTTCATGTCCGCCGTCCTCGACACCCTCGCCGGACGGGAGGCCTTCGACGGGCTCGGCGCCGAGTACCTCGCGAGGCTGCTGCGGAGGGCGAGCGTGGCGGCGGCCGTCACCGTCTCCCGGGCGGGCGCCCTGCCCCCCGACCGGGCCGAACTGGACGCGGCCGGGCAGCGGTTCACCGTCAGGTGCGGGCGTGTGAGGTGATGTCCGCGGCGAACTGCTCGACCATCTCGGGCGTGACCGTCGGCCGGCACTCGGCGATGGCCTCCAGGTAGTCCGCCGTGCTCGCGCCGGGCGCCGGGTCGTCCCCGCCGCGCGCGCCGACCGCGACGAGGTCCCGCTCGAAGGAGGCCTGGGCTGCGATCCGGGCCGCGTGTTCGATGTCGGCGGGCGTGAACAGCTCGCTCGCGAGCACCAGCTCGTCGATGTCGACGTCCGGCCGCCCGTCCGTGTACCGGGCCCAGATCGCGGCGCGCGCCGCCTTGTCCGGCGTACCGATCGGGATGAGGTAGTCGAAGCGGCCGGGGCGCAGGAACGCCGGGTCGAGCGAGCGGATCGAGTTGGTCGCGCAGACGAGCAGCCGCTCGTCCCGCTCCCGGAACCCCGGTATCAGCTTGAGGAGTTCGTTCGTCACCCCGTGCATGCCGCCGGGCTGGGCGGGCTCCGAGCGGACCGGGGCGATCTCCTCGACCTCGTCGATGAAGACCAGGACCCGCTCCAGCTCGGCGATCCGCGCGAACGCGGACCGCAGGGCGGCGGCCAGGTTGCCCTCGTCGGCGAGCCGGGACGGCAGGATCTCCACGAAGGGCCAGCCGAGCCGGGAGGCGATGCCGCGCGCGAAGGTGGTCTTGCCGGTGCCGGGCGGGCCGAACAGACAGACCGCGCGCGGCGGTCGCACGCCGTGGCGGGTGGCCCGCTCGGGCTCGGCCAGGGGCAGCACCACCCGGCGTTCGATCAGATCCTTCTCGCGCTCCATGCCGGCGACCTTCGCCCACAGGTCGCCGGGGAGCAGCCGGCCGCCCAGGTCGTCGAGGAGCCCGGCGGCGGGGCCGTGCAGCGGCTCCACCTTCTCGAAGTACGCGACGGCCGGCTGGCGCGTGTACCCGGCGTTCAGCAGGCCCTCGCCGAGGAGCTCCTCCTCCGGCAGGACGTACGCGATGCGTCCGACGCGGGCCGCGACGAGCCGCCGCTCCAGCTCCACGAGCAGGGCGCTGGCGAGCCCGCGGCCCCGCCAGGCGGAGGAGATCGCGATCCGCATGACCCAGGCCCGCTCGCCGGAGACACAGGCGAGCGCCGCGCCGATGGGGGCGCCCTGGTGCACGGCGACCACGGCCGGCTGACGGCTGGTGAGGGCGCCGATGCACTCGGCCAGCGAGAAGACGGATTCCTGCCCGAGCTCGGCGGTGGTGTCGATCAGATGGACGACGGCGGCGAGATCGCTCTCGCGGTAGTCGTGGATGTGCCAGTTCACCGGTGGTACCGCCCCTCGTTCGTGCTGTTGCGGCGAGGCTAGGCGGGCCCGTGGGGGCCGGTCGTCCGCCATCCTGCACAAGGCGGCGCGGGGAAACGTGCCGAACCGGCACTGGGCAGAAACGGGTACGGCCCCCGGAGGAGAACTCCGGGGGCCGCGCGCGTGGTGCCTTCGGCAGGCGGGGACCGTCAGTAGGCCGGGGCCAGCTTCGGGTTCGGGCCGTGCGCGTTCTGCTGCTGCTCGCCGTCGGTGGCGAGGAAGACGAGCAGGATGATGCCGCCGACCAGGGGAATGAAGCCGATGAGGATGAACCAGCCGGAGCGGCCGGTGTCGTGCAGGCGGCGGACGGTCACGCCCAGGTACGGCAGCAGGACGGCCAGGAAGTAGATCCCCGTCAGCGCCGGGTAGATGCCGATGACGTTGTCGACGATCGCGAGGATGAACACCGCGATGATGTTGAACAGGTAGAACATCCAGAATTCCTTGCGGCGCGCACGGCCGCTGAACACCGCGTACTTCTTGAGAACGTCGAGGTACCAGTTCACTTTGTCCCCCCAAGGACTGGGTATGCGAGCGGGAGCCTGTCCCTGTGGAGCAAGCTTTACGCAGAACTTATGTGGCTGAAACCATGTGGGTCAATTCGTTACCCGGTAGTTGCCGTTCACGCACAGAACGCGGTGAACGGCGGCACCTCCGGGAGAGGAGATGCCGCCGTTCCGGGAGAGGATCAGCGTAGGTCCGGGTCGGACGATCGCAAGGTCACGTCCTTCTCTTGCTCATGATCAGTCCGCCGGCCGTCAGGGAGAACAGGCAGACGCACGCACCGGTGATCACATTGCTGAGGATCGTGCCGGTGTCGGGGTTCCGCGCGGCCACCCACGGAGCGACGATCAGCCATGCGCCGAGCAGCAGGACGACGAAGTTCAGGTCCTGCGACCGCTCGGGGGCCATCGACATGCACAGGCCGAGGACCGCGAGGGCGATGCCGACGACCAGGTTCGTGATGGCGAGTGTCGGCATGGCGGCGGAGAAGTGAACCACCCACGGGGAGATCGCGGCGTAGACGCCGGCGAGGATCACGAGTTCTTCGACCGCCGTGACACCTCTGGTCTGGAGTACACGGGCGTAGCGCTCCCGCATTTCCGTCGCGTCCGGGTGTCCTGCGATATCACCACGACGGTGAGAGACGTCAGACATACGACCTCGCCTCCTTCTGGCGTCATGCACGTCTGACCGCACTTGCGGCAATCGCGCCGCTGCTTCATTGTGCGCTTATCTGGCCTTTATGTGTAGGTCTGTCCGGTGAGGGATGCGCACAGAAAAAGGACCGCGAATGTGCACGGATCCACCAAAGGGTGATTCCTGTTCAACAAAAATTCAATTGCAAGGAATGAGCATTCTCCGCATGGGTATGCGCTCCGCCTCCTCGGCGGCCCGTGCCGCCCCGGCGTAGCCTGGGAGTGGACTCGGGGACGGACCCTTTCCACCGCCGGGAGTGCGCGATGGCCGGCATCGTACGGAAGACCTTCGACTCAGCGGACGAGACGCGTCCCTTCGAGGACGGCAAGGGCAGGCTCGACCTGCTCGTCGGTGACGGCGGCTCGGTCGGCCGCGCCGTCTTCGAACCGGGCTGGCAGTGGTCCAAGCACGTCAAGCCCATCGCCGGTACCGACAGCTGTCAGGCCTCGCACGTCGGATACGTGGTCAGCGGTCGCATCAAGGTCGCCATGGACGACGGTCAGACGGTCGAGTTCGGCGCGGGCGACTACATGGAGGTCAAGCCCGGCCACGACGCCTGGGTGCTCGGCGACGAACCCTGCGTGACGCTCGACTGGCTCGGCTTCACGGACTACGCCCGGCCGCCGTCCTCCTGACGCCCGCGCGCCAAGACCCGCCCCGGGTGCGGGCCACCCGGGGCGGACTCGGATCATCCCGCCGCGGGCGCTGGCGCCGTCGAGTCGCCGGACGCGATGCCGAACGCCGGGCGGTCGCCTGCCGCCCGGGCGCCGCGGGTCCCGACGCCCCGGAGGCGGTGGCCACGGTCCTGAGGGGAGGCGGCGGCGGCCTTCCGGTAGACGACTGTCCCGGAAGGGCTCCGGACCATGGGCCGGAGCCCTTCCGCCCTGAGTGTTGACACGTGTAAGTAGGCAGTGTCAGGCTCCTTCTCCCGGCCCCGTGTGCCCGCGCAGAAGGAGCAGCACCCCATGAGCACCGTCGTCACCACCGACCGAGGACCCGTACGCGGCGAGCGCCGTGCGGACGGGAGCCTGCGGTTCCTGGGCATTCCGTACGCGCAGCCGCCGGTGGGCGACCTCCGGTTCGCCGCCCCGGTGCCGCCGGAGGCGTGGTCGGAGCCGCTGGACGCCACGGCGTACGGGCCGACGGCGCAGCGGCGCCCGTTCGCGGAGGTCACGACGATTCCGGAGCCCTCGATCCCGGGTGCGGGGGTGCTGAACCTGAACGTGTTCACGCCGCGGGCGGACCCGGAGGCCGCTCTGCCGGTCCTGGTGTGGATCCACGGCGGGGGTTACGTGGCGGGGTCGGCCGCCAGCCCCTGGTACGACGGTGCCGCGTTCAACCGGGACGGGGTGGTGCTGGTCTCGGTCGGCTACCGGCTCGGCATCGAGGGCTTCCTGCACCTGGAGGGCGCGCCCGACAACCGAGGGGTACGGGACTGGATCGCCGCCCTCGCATGGGTACGGGACAACATCGCGGCCTTCGGCGGCGACCCCGCCAAGGTCACCATCGCCGGCCAGTCGGCGGGCGGCGGCGCCGTGCAGACCCTCCTCGCCGTCCCGGCGGCGCAGGGGCTCTTCCGGGGCGCGCTCTCCGTCTCCGGTGCCGTGATGCGGCCCGACGGGTCCGAGGTCGCCCGCGCCGCTGCCCGGCTGTTCACTTCCCGGACCGGCGTCCCGGCCACCGTCGCCGCCCTGCGTGACCTGACCGACGACGAGCTCCTCGACCTCCAGGACCGCCTGGGCGAGCCCGGACCGGACCGCGAGGGCCTGCCGCCGATGCTGGCCCTCGCCCCCTTCGCCGACGGCGAGCTCATCCCCGTACCCGTCCTGGACGCCCTGACGACCGGCGAGGCGGGCGCCGACGTGCCGCTGATGCTCGGCTTCACCGAGGACGAGTTCTCGATGGTGCCCGCGCCCGGCCCCGAAGGCCCGCCGCTGCCCGTCGTCCTCGGCGCGCTCGGCCTGGACCCCGCCAGGGCCGAGGCCTTCACCGAGGCGTACGCGGCGGGCGGCGAGGAGCGCTTCTTCGGGCAGGCGCTGACGGACACCCTCTTCCGCGCCCCGAACCTCGCCGTCGCGGACGCCCGCGCCGCGCGGGAACGGCCCACCTGGTTCTACGAGTTCCGCTGGCGGTCGCCGGCCCTCGGCCTCGCCTTCCACTGCCTGGACCTGCCCTTCGCCTTCGACCTCCTCGACGCCGAGGGCGTCGCGGCCGTCGCCGGGGACGCGCCGCCCCGCGCGCTCGCCGACGCCATGCACCGGGCCTGGGTCGCCTTCGTCACCGACCAGGACCCGGGCGCCGACTGGCCGCGCTACACCGCGGCGGAGCGCGCCACGAGGATCTGGGACGCGGAGCCCCGGATCGCCACGGACCCCGTGCGACAGGTCCGCGCCCTCTGGCTCGACTGAGCCGGGCGGCCCGTGCGGGGGCCTGCGTGCTCTGGCTCGGCTGAGCCGATCCGGCGAGGCGGTTCGCGGCTGTCGGCGGTCGCCCCGGGACCGTGTCACACGTTCTTCATTCGCCGTGCATGGTCCCGCGGGGGCGGGTGCGCCGCTGATCGACTGGCTCCAAGGTCCGTACCAGGAAGCGCCGTTCGGATGCCGTCGCCCCCGCGCCCCGCCGCCTGCCCAAGGAGCCCCGCCATGTCCCGCCGCCGCTTCCTCGCCGGGTCGGCCGCCACGCTCGGCCTCGGGGCCCTGCCCGCCACCGGCGCGGCCGGGGGGTGGCCCGGGCGGCGGCGGAGGTCCCGGAGGACACCACCCGCCCGCCGAACCTCGTCGTCGTCCTCGCCGACGACCTCGGGTACGGGGAGCTCGGCGCGTACGGCCAGAAGCTCATCGCCCGGGAAGAACGCCGCCGGGGACGGCACCCCGATCGCCTTCGGCGGCACCACCTATCGGGCGTCCGCGTCCTCGCCTGGAGGTCACCGACGCCAACAACAAGACCTCCTTCGACCACACCTCCTGGGCCCTGGCCCGCGTCACGGTCGGATAGACCGGGGATCGCTCAGGAAGCTTCATCCCCGGTCGCGGCGGGTCTGGCCGAGCGTGTGGCCGCTGCGGGCCGAGCGGGCCCTTCGCGGGTCCGGGGTGCCGTCGCCGCCGGCCCGCTCGTCGTCCTGCTTGACGAGCAGCCAGGCCTCACGGTCGCCGTCGTCACCGGCGCGGATGCGGGTGAGCGAGTACCCGCCGTGCAGCTTGCGGCCGTCGAGCCAGAACGAGGCGTGACCCCGGTCCAGGGCCTCGCCCATCGGCACGGCGCGGTCCTGGCGGTCGGTGGAGAGGTTGCGGTACGTGCCCTCGTCCCAGACGATCACGGCCCCCGCGCCGTACTCCCCGGCCGCGATCACCCCCTCGAACTCCCGGTACTCCAGCGGATGGTCCTCGGTCGGCATCGCGAGGCGCCGGTCGTGCGGGTCGGTGGACGGGCCCTTCGGGACCGCCCAGGACTTCAGCACTCCGTCCACTTCGAGGCGGAAGTCGAAGTGCATGGCGGTCGCGTCATGGATCTGCACGACGAAGCAGGGCCGGTCGCCCGTCCTGCCGCGGCTTGCGCCCTTCGGCTCGGTCGTCCTGGAGAAGTCGCGACGACGGCGGTACGTCGCCAGCGTCTGCCGGGCGCTCATGGCCACCTCCTCGGGGTGTCGCGCCAGTGCCGGTCACGGTCCGAGCCGGCGGAGACGGTCCGCGGCCGCCCTGAGCGAGCGGGGCCGCGGGGCGGGGCTCCAGGGGTTCTCCTTGCGGAGCAGGTCCGCGTCGGCGAGGCTCCAGCGGCGGGCGCCGAGGTCCGGGTCCTCCACGTCGTCCCAGGTGAGCGGTGCCGCGACGGGCGCGCCGGGGCGGGCCCGTACCGCATAGGGCGCGACGGCGGTCTGCCCGTAGCCGTTGCGCTGGACGTCCAGGTACAGCCGCCCCGCCCTGGCCTTCTTCCGCGCCTCGGTGGTGAGCCGGTCGGGGTGACGGCCGGCGAGTACGGCGGCGACGTCCGATGCGAAGGCGCGTACGTCGTCGAAGGGCGCGCGCCGGTCGAGCGGCACGATCACGTGCAGGCCGCGCGAGCCGGTGGTCATCGCCAGGGAGGGCAGTTCCAGCTCGTCGAGCAGCCCGTGGAGCCACCGTGCGGCCTCCCGTACCCGGGAGAAGTCGTCGTCGGGCGGGTCGAGGTCGAAGACGAGACGGTCGGGGTGGTCGGGCCGGTCGGCCCTGGACAGCCACCGGTGGAGGGTCACGCAGGCCTGGTCGGCGAGGAGGACCAGGGTGGCCGTGTCCTGGCACAGGACGTACGTGACGGTGCCGCCCTCCTTGGGCAGTCCGGCGCGGTGGACCCAGTCCGGGAAGTGCTCGGGGATCTCCTTCTGCACGAAGCCCTGCCCGCCGATGCCGTCCGGGTGCCGCTCCAGCATCAGCGGCCGGCCGCGCAGCTGCGGCAGCATCCGCGGGGCCACCGTGCGGTAGTACGCGGCGAGGTCGGCCTTGGTGATGCCGTCCTCCGCGAAGAGCACCTTCTCCGGCCTGCGGACCGTGACGGAGTGCCGCCCGGCCCCGCGCTCGCCTCGTGGGGTCACACTGCGCGGCTTCCCGCTTCCGGATGCCCCATGCATGGCGCGCGGCCACCGGACCGGGGCCGCGCCCTGACGCGCACGGCCGCCGGTGCCCCGGGCCGTCGTGGCGCGCACGTCGATAGCATCGCGCCCAGCACACCGCACCCGCCACGGACGGATCGGAACGCCCATGCTGAAGGACTTCGCCGAGCTCTCCACGCCGCTGATCGCCGATGCCTGTGTACGGCTCGGGGAACCGCTGCGGGCCGCGCCCGCCGGGATCCTGCCCGTCGTCGCAGGACAGCGCGTCGCCGGCCGGGTGCTGCCGGCCCGCCACTACGGAAGCGTCGACGTCTTCCTGGAGGCCTTCGCGCAGGCCGAAGCCGGCGACGTCCTGGTCATCGACAACGCGGGCCGCCGCGACGAGGCCTGCGTCGGCGACCTCGCCGTCCTGGAGGCCGAGGCGGCGGGCGTCGCCGGGCTCGTGGTCTGGGGGCTGCACCGGGACACCCCGGACCTGGTGGAGATCGGACTGCCCGTCTTCTCGTACGGACGCCACGCGCCCGGTCCCGTGCGCGTCGACGAACGGGACCCCGACGCGCTGACCGCCGCGCGGTTCGGCGACCACGAGGTGACCGCCGCCGACGTGGTCTTCGGCGACGACGACGGCGTGGTCTTCGTGACGGCCGACCGCGCGGACGCCGTCCTGGAGACGGCACGGGGCATCTTCCGCACCGAGCGGGAGCAGGCCCGCCGGATCCGGGCGGGGGAGACCCTGCGTACGCAGACCCGGTTCGACGAGTACCTCGCGGGCCGCGCCGTGGACCCCTCGTACACCTTCCGCCGCCATCTGCGCCGGATCGGCGGCGCGATCGAGGAGTGAGGCCCCCGCTGCCGGTCAGCCCTCGAAGCCGACGGTGCCGTCCGGCAGGATCGCCTCCACGTGCGCGCCGTGCTCCACGGTCCGGCTGACCGTGCAGAACTTCTCATGCGTCAGACGCACCCCACGGGCGAACACCTCGGCCGCCTTCGGGTTGTTGTCCGGCAGGTCGAACTCGTAGCTGACCCGGATCCGGCCCACGCGGCCGTCGTCCTCGGGACCCGACACCGACTCCACCACGATCCGCAGGTCGTCGTGGTCCACGGCCCGGGCCGTCCGGTCGATGACGAGGCCGCCGCAGCCGCCCATCGCCGCGAGCAGCAACTCGACCGGGGTGAACGAGGGCTGGGCGTCCGCGTCGTCGGCGGCGGCCATCCGGACCTCCGCGCCCCGGTCGTTGCGGGCGGTCCAGTTCCGGTACCCGGTGCGGACGGTCTCGATCCGGTAGTCGGCCATGGCGGTGGGGCTCCTTCGTTCACGTGCGTGTCCTCGTACGGTACGCGTCGGGTCCGCGCGCGTCGGAATGGGCGCGGACGACCGTGCCCCAGGCCTCGGACACCGCGCCCCACACCGCGCGGAGTTCCGGCTCCGCCTCCCGCACCGACGCGACCGTGGACGCGGGGTCGATGCCCGCCGAGCGGAGGTGCCCGTCGTCGGCGGCCGCCCAGGCCGTGAGCGTGTCCGCGCCCGCCTCGGGATGGAACTGCACCGCCCACCCCACGCTCCCCGTGCGGAACGCCTGGTACGGGCAGTCGTCGCCGGACAGCAGCGGCACGGCCCCGGCCGGGAGGCGGTCCACCTCGTCCCAGTGCCACTGCGCGGCCGGGGCGCCCTCCGGAACCGCCCCGAGCACCGGATCGGCGTCGGCGGCCGGCAGTCTGCGCAGCGGTACGGCACCGACCTCGGGCCCTTGCGCCCGGCGCGCCACCGAACCGCCCAGGGCATGGGCGACGATCTGGCCGCCCAGGCATATCCCGAGCAGCGGCACCTCCCCGGCCACGGCCTCGCGGACGAGCGCACGGACCCGGGGGAGCCACGGCGCGGCCTCGTCGTCCTCGCAGTTCACGGACCCGCCGAGGACGAGGAGTCCCGCGTGGCCGCCGAGGGTCTCCGGGAGCGCCTCGCCCTTCCAGGCGCGTATGAGGTCGAGGCGGAGCCCGGTCCGTACGAGGTGCTCGCCGACCAGACCGGGACCGGCGTCCTCCTCGTGCTGCACGACGAGCACGACCGGCCCTGTCCCCTGCGTCTGAGTCGTCACGGTCGCCCCGCCTCCAGGTTCGTCCCCGCGAACGCCCGGGTGCGTTCGCCACTGCCGAGGGTCTCCGAAGAAGGGCCGGTGCGGGAGCCCTTGGGGACGGGTACGTGAGCACATCTGAGTAGCGCGGCACGGGCAGCTGAGTACGCCGACCGATCCGGCGGCCGCCGCCCGCTGATGGACTTGGTCCATGACCTTCGACGCCCGGCGCACCCGCCGCCTCCAGCACGTCACCGCCACCGGCTCGGCCCTCGCGGTGGCCCTCGGCCCGCTGGTGCTCGGCGCTCTGCTCGCCAAGTCGGTCGGCGGGGACCCGATGGCCTCGGTCAACGCCCTGATCGCGGGCGGCGGCCAGCGCGCCCGGATCTCCCGCGCCCAACTGCGCTCGGGCGCCGGGCTCCGCCCCGCGGCCCGGCCGAGGTCGGATGCGGGGCTTGGCTCCGTCGCCCGGATCCGCCCCGTCGCCCGGCTCCGCTCGGGTGCGGGGCTTCGGAGGCTCGGGTCCGGCGCGCGACCGGGTTCCTCCGGGCGACGTGCCTCAGTCGCGCGGTCTGCGCGCCAGGAGGAAGGCCTGCGGCGTCTTCTCCCCGGAGTCCGGCTCCCGTACCAGACGCGCCGACTCGACCAGCCCCGCCGCCGACAGCAGGCCCGCCAGACGGTCGGGTGACCAGCGGTACACGTCGAGGGCGACCTCGTGCCCGTACGCCCGCTCCAGGCGGACCCGCTCGTCGCCGACCTTGAAGGCGACCAGCGCGTACCCGCCGGGAGCCAGCACCCGGCGGAACTCGGCGAAGCAGGCGGCGAGTTCGTCCTCGGGCATGTGCACCGTCGAGTACCAGGAGAGGACCCCGCCGAGCGAGGCGCCGGGCAGGTCGAGCGCGGTCATCGACCCCACCTCGAAACGCAGCCCGGGGTACGTGTCCCGGGCCACCGCGATCATCCCGGGCGACAGGTCCACACCGAAGGCGTCCGCGCCGAGGTTCCGCAGGTGGGAGGTCACCCGGCCCGTACCGCACCCCAGATCGCCGATCGTGCGCGGCCCGTCCGCCGCCTCCACCTTCTCCACGAAGGCGGCGATCACCGCCCGGTCCAGCGGGGTCTGCGCCAACTGGTCGGCGAGCAGCCGCTCGTAGTCGACGGCGACGGTGTCGTACGAGCGGCGGGTGGCGGTGACGTGTGCGGCTTCGGTCATGGGAGCACCCTAGGGGCCCCTCACGAAGTCACCCCAAGCCCTCCGCCCCGAACGGCTCCCGGAGGTCCCCCGCATGCGCGATGATCGTCGCCACTGGGACTACTCGGCAGTAGACAGGCCGGGTTCATGGCGAAAGGGCACACCGAATGGCGAGGCGGCACCCCGGGCGGGACGGCGAGCAGCACACGAGCGGTACCGGGGGCGGTGACCCGGAGCGCGAGGGCGGACGCGGCATCGGGCGGCGCCGGTTCCTCGGGTACGTCCTGGCCGCGCCCACCCTCACCGTCGCCGCCCAGCTCGGCGCCGAGGCCCTCGCCCCGCGGCCGGCCGCCGCCGCGACGCCCGCGCTCATCCCCTCGCTGCCGGGACCGGCCGAACTCCTCGACCTCAACGAGCTCCTCACCCTCGCCGCGCTGCCCACCAGCAACCTCATCACCATCCGCGTCGACACCGACGGCACGGCCCACTTCGCCCTGCCCCGCGCCGAGGTCGGCCAGGGCGTCACCACCTCCAGCGCCATGATCGTCGCCGAGGAGCTCGACCTGCCCCTGGACAAGGTCAAGGTCACCCTCGCCGACGCCCGTCCCGAGCTGCTCTTCAACCAGCTCACCGGCGGCTCCAACACCACCTACTCCACCTACACCCCGATCCGGGTCGCCGCCGCCCTCGCCCGGGCCCGGCTGCTGCACGCCGCCTCCCTCGTCCTCGGCGAGGCCGTCGAGACCCTCACCACGAAGGCCGGCGCCGTCCTCTCCCCGGCCGGCGCGCTCCTCGGCTACGGCGAACTGGCCGTGCAGGCCGCCGCCCTCACCGACGCGGCGGTCGAGGTCACCCTCAAGGACCCGGACTGCTTCGGCGTCATCGGCACCGCCCAGCGCCGCCTGGACGCCCTGGAAGCGGTCACCGGACGCAAGAAGTTCGCCATGGACCTCCAGGTCCCCGACGCGCTGCCCACCATGGTCTGCCGCCCGCCCACCATCAACGGCAGGGTCCGCTCCGTCGCCAACCTCGACGAGGTCCGGGCCATGCCCGGCGTCACCGACGTCGTCACCGTCTCCACCGGCGTCGCCGTCCGCGGCCGCACCTTCGGCCAGTGCGTCGACGCCGTCCGCGCCCTCCGCGTCGACTGGGGTCCCGGCACCGCCGAAGGCGCCTCCGACGCCACCGTCCTGGAGAAGCTCCGCCGGGCCGAACTCCCGCTCGTCGTCCCGCCGCTGCCGCTCCTCACCAAGGCGGTCGACGCCCGCTTCACCTTCCACTTCGCCAGCAACGCCGCCCTGGAGACCAACTGCGCTATCGCCGACGTGCGGGAGGATTCCGCGGAGATCTGGGGCTCGCTCAAGGCCCCGATCGTCGCCCAGGAGAAGATCGCCCTCAAGCTCGGCCTGCCGCCCACCGCCGTCCGCGTCCACGTCACCGAGGGCGGCGGCTCCTTCGGCCGCAAGCTGTTCTCCGACGCCGCCCAGGAGGCCGCCGAGATCTCGAAGGCCCTCGGCAAGCCGGTGAAGCTGATGTGGCACCGTACCGACGACTTCCGGCAGGGTCGTACGCACCCGATGTCCATCTCCCGGGTCCGGGCCACGTACTCGCTCGGCGAGGTCCTCACGTACGAGCAGCGCCACACCTCCGTGGCCACCGACTTCGGGCACGGCGTCGGTGAGGTCCTCACGGCGGAGGCGGCCCGGCTGCCCGTCGCCGACGCGACCTTCTCCGAGACGATGTTCCAGCTCACCCAGATCAGCCCGTACCACCTCGGCGTCACCACCCAGCTCCTCGCCGAGACCGACAAGGGCTTCAACACGGGCTCCATGCGGAACATCTACTCGCCCAACGTCCGCTGCGCCCAGGAACTCGTCATGGACGAACTGGCCGAGCGGACGGGCCAGGACCGGTACGCGATGCGGCGCAAGCTCCTCAAGGACGCACGGGCCCGCGCCGTCCTCGACAAGGTCGCCGAGGCGGGGGAGTGGGGCCGGAGCATGCCGGCCGGCACGGGCCAGGGCATCGCGGTGCACACCGAGTACCACTCCGCCGTCGCGATCCTCGCCGAGATCGACTGCCGGCCCGAGACCACCGGACGGAAGATCCCGGGCGCCTACACCGGCCCGCGCGTGACGAAGATCGTCTGCGCCGTCGACGTCGGCCTCGCGGTCAACCCGCGCGGCCTGGAGGCCCAGATGATGGGCGGCATCGCCGACGGCATCGCCATCACCCTGACCTCCGGACTCCACCTGAGCGACGGGCACTTCCTCGAAGGCAGCTGGGACCAGTACTTCTACACCCGGCAGTGGAACACCCCGCCCGAGCTCGAGATCATCGTGATGCCCCCGAGCGGCGACGAGCCGGGCGGCGCGGGCGAGCTGGCGGTCGCCGGAGCCATGGCCGCCGTCGCCTGCGCCTACGGCCGGGCCACCGGCACGATGCCGACGGTCTTCCCCGTCAACCACGCCGAGCCGCTCGCCTTCACGCCCCTGCCGACCGTCCCGCCCGTCCCGGCCTCGCCCACCGACGGCCGCGACCGCACCATCTGAGACCTGGAGCCCCCGTGCCGCAGCACACCTTCATCCTGAACGGCAAGGCCGTCACCGCCGACGTCGAGGGCGACGTCCGGCTCCTCTGGGTCCTCCGGGACGTCCTCGGCGTCACCGGCCCCAAGTACGGCTGCGGGGTCGGCGTCTGCCGGGCCTGTACGAGCCACCTCAACGGCAAGGCGTTCACTCCGTGCGCCGTCCGCGTCGACGACGTGGCCCCGACCGACGAGATCACCACCATCGAGGGCCTGCCCGACACCGTGGACGGCGACCTCCACCCGATGCAGGAGGCCTGGCTCGACCTGGACGTCGCCCAGTGCGGCTTCTGCCAGCCGGGCCAGATCATGGCAGCCGTCGCGACCGTCCGCCGGGCGCGCGAGGCAGGGCGCGAGGTCACCGAGGCCGACCTCGACACCATCCGCAACATCTGCCGGTGCGGCACCTACCACCGCATCCGGCAGGCCGTCCTGGAGGGCGCCCGCCGGATGGCGTGAGAGCGTGAGGGACGGCGCCGTACGGCCGTGGCGCTCGCGGCGGACCAGAGCCGAACGCCACGGCCGTGCGGGGCTACGCCGACGCCCCCGTCGTCAACTTCTCCCGCACCGCGTCGAGATACTCCGCCACCGCGTCCCGGTTCCGGGTCAGGCAGCGGATGCGGTCGGTCATCCGGTCCCGCTCGTTCTCCAGGGTCGCCAGCATCTCGGGGGTCGCGTCGGGGAAGTGGATCACTCGCGGTTTGTTCAGGCACGGCAGGATCTGCTTGATGATGCGGGTCGGCAGTCCGGCGTCGAGCAGGCCCCGGATCTGCAGGACCCGGTCCACGTTCGACTCGTCGTAGACGCGGTAGCCGTTCGGCAGCCGGTCGGCGACGACGAGGCCCTGCTCCTCGTAGTAGCGCAGCAGTCTGCGCGGTGTTCCGGTGCGCTCGGACAGCTCGCCGATCCGCATGGGAAGCCCCCTCCCGGGAATCGCTTGACCTTCACATCAATGTGAGGGTTCGAGCATACGGACATGACCCACGACACGACAGTGGCGGCCGGTCCCGCTGCCTCCACACCCGCGCAACTCCCGCCCGACTCCGACCGGTTGCCCTTCCCCGCGCTCCTCGCCCTCGCCACCGCCGTCTTCGTCACCAGCCTCACCGAGACCCTCCCCGCCGGGGTCCTGCCCGGCATGAGCGCCGACCTCGGCGTCGGCGAGGCCGCCATGGGCCAGTCGGTCACCGGATACGCCCTCGGGACGGCCCTCACCGCCGTCCCCCTGGCCGCCCGCACCGCCGGCTGGCGCCGCAAGCGCCTGCTGCTCACCTCGATGGCCGGATTCGCCGGCGCCAACACCGTCACCGCGGTCTCCACCTCGTACGCCCTCACCATGGGTGCCCGGTTCCTCGCCGGGGTCGCCGCAGGCGTCGCCTGGGCCCTCCTCGCCGGGTACGCCCGGCGTATCGCCCCGGCGCACCTCCAGGGCCGTGCCGTGGCCGTCGCGATGACCGGCATCCCGCTCGCGCTCTCCCTCGGCGTCCCGGCCGGTACCTTCCTCGGCGAGGCCGTCGGCTGGCGGGCCGCCTTCACCGCCATGACGGTGATCGCCGTCGCCCTGCTCGGCTGGATCGCCCTCGCCGTCCCCGACCTCCCGGGCGAACCGCACGGCGGGCGCGCCCCGGTCGCCCGCACCCTGAAGGTTCCCGGCGTGCTCCCGGTCCTGGCGGTCACCTTCACCCTCGTCCTGGCCCACACCGTCCTCTACGCGTACGTCGCCGCCTACCTGGACCACCTCGGACTCGGCGGCTCCACCGGCCTCGTCCTGCTGGTCTTCGGCGCCGCCTCGCTCGCCGGGATCTGGTTCACGGGCCGTCACATCGACCGCAGGCTCCGGGCCCTGACCCTCGCCGGAACGATCCTGTTCGCGGTCGCCGCGGCCGCGTTCGCCGTCCCGGCGGCGAGCACGGCCCTGGTCCTCGTGGCCGCCGCGCTCTGGGGCCTCGGCTGGGGCGGCGCGCCCACCCTCCTGCAGACGGCCGTCGCCGAGGCGGGCGGGGACGACGCGGACACCGCGCAGACGATGCTGGTCGGTCTCTGGAACGCGGCCATGGCGGCGGGCGGTGTCGCCGGCGGCCTCCTCCTCGACCGCCTCGGCGCCGGCGCCCTGCCCTGGAGCGTCCTGGTCCTGCTCGTCCCGGTGGTCGCGGTGGTGACCGGCGCCCGCGCCCACGGCTTCCCGGCCCGTCGTTGACGAGGACCGTACGTACACGAAGGCCCCCCACCGCGAGGGTGGAGGGCCTTCGTACGTCCAGCGCAGGATCAGACGGCCGGCGGCACCCGCGACGGGCGGCCCGAGCCGCGCGTCAGGACGTAGCCGCCGATGCCCGCGAGCGCGGCCAGGACGCCGCCCACCAGGGTCCAGATCCAGCGGTCCGACCACCAGCCGGAGGACCAGCCGTCCTCCGGGGCCGCCGCCTCGACGGCGGTCTTCCGGCCGGCGTCCTCGTCCGCCTTCGCCTGGTCGGCGGTGGTCGCCCCCGGCACGAGCGGCGCGGCGAGCGAGCCGTCCGTGGCGTAGGCTCCGCCCTCGTCGAGGACGTCGGCACCGATCCGCGCGGTGAACGGCTGACCGAGGTCCTCGTCCGGCAGGTCGGTGACGGTCAGCCGGACGTAGTAGCTGCCGGGCAGCGGGTCGTTCGCCCAGGCGTCGGCCGAGGCCCGTACCGGGCGCAGCACACAGGCCAGCTCCACGGTCGCGGCCTCCTTGGCCGCCCTACGGGACTGCATCCCGTACATGCACGGCTGACGCCGCCGCAGCCCGTCGTACACGTCGATCCGCCACGTGGCGGGCCCGTGCCGCAGGGCCGCGTCGGGCAGCGTGACCGTCGCCTTCACGGTCGGCCGCTCACCGGTGTCCGCGGGGAAGACCCAGTACAGGTAGTCGCCCGCGGCGGCCTGCGCCGTGGCCTGCTGTCCCGGCAGGAACCGGGCGGCGGTACGGAAGGTGGTGCCGGCCTCCGTGGGCCCGGCCTCCTCGGAGGGGGACGCCGAGGCGCTGGGCGTGTCGGCCAGGGCGGCCGGAGCCGCGAGGCCGAGCAGGGCGGCGCCCGCGAGCGCGGCCGTGGCGAGCATGCGTACGGTACGCATCAGTTGGTCCTCCAGACAGCGACGCGCCAGCGGGACAGCCAGCCCCAGAGCAGACCGGCGAGGAAGCCGGCGAGCACCAGCACGCCGAGCAGCCACCAGCCGCGGCCGAGACCGAACGAGGCGACGTCCGAGGCGCCGGCGGGGCCGTCGACGACGTCCACCGTCAGCTCGACCGGCATGCCCGGGGTCGTCTTGACCGACGGGGGAGCGGAGAAGGAGTTGCTGACCTGCAGACAGACCGTCTCCGCCGCCGGCTTGGCGTCGCCGGGAGCGTCGTCCGCCTCCGCCTTCGGGTAGCGAAGGCCGGTGGAGATGACGTCCGTGCGCCCGTCGCCCGCCTCGGAGCCGCGGACGATCTCCCGGCCGTGGAGGGTGACGGCGCGCAGCAGCACCCCGTAGTCGTTGTTGACGGCCCGGTCGGCCGACACGCTGACGGAGGCGCGGAGTTCCTGGCCGGGCAGCAGGTCCACCCGGTACCAGCGGTGCTCGCCGAAGGACTCGCGGTCCGTGTAGAGGCCGGGCTTCAGCTGCGGGGCCTTCTCGCACTGCGCCGCGCCCTCGGTGGCCACGGGGGTCACGACCGGGTCGGCCGCGCGGTCGACCAACTGCTTCACGCGCCGCGAGAGTTCCTCGGTGCGGTGGACCGAGGTGTACGTGCCTCCGGTGGCCTCCGCGATACAGGTGAGCTGCTGCCGGGTCTTGGCGTCCGGCACCAGGCCCAGGGTGTCGATGACGAGGTGGATGCCCTTCGCCGCGATCTCGCGGGCCACCTGGCACGGGTCGAGCGGGGCGCAGGTGTCCTCGCCGTCCGTGATGAGCACGATCCGCTTGGTCGCCCCGTCCTCGCCGAGGTCGTCGGCGGCGCCGAGCAGCGCCGGGCCGATCGGCGTCCAGCCGGTGGGGGCGAGGGTGGCGACCGCGGTCTTGGCCTCGGTGCGGTCGAGCGGCCCGACCGGGTACAGCGAGCGGGTGTCCTTGCAGCCGCGCTTGCGGTCGTTGCCGGGGTAGTCGGCGCCGAGGGTGCGGATGCCGAGCCGCACCTCCTCGGGCACCGCGTCGAGGACCTCGTTGAAGGCCTGCTTGGCAGCGGACATACGGGACTTGCCGTCGATGTCCTTGGCCCGCATGGAGCCGCTGACGTCGAGGACCAGCTCGACCTTGGGGGATTCCTTCGCCGCCGGCTCGTCGGCGGCCGCGCCCGTCGGCAGGAGCGCGACGCTCAGGGCGGCGAGCAGCGCGCAGGCCCCGGTCGCCAGCCGTTTTCTCGTGATCATCGCCGGATCGTATTGATGATCGTGCGACAAACCAAAACGGGGGTGGGCCTACGCCCCCTGGCTGTTGAGGAAGCCGATGAGGCACGCGCCCCACCAGCCGGTCTGGCTGACGGTCGCGGCGAGGCCCGAGCGGACGAGCAGCCGGCGCGGGACGGGGCCGGTGCGATGGGTCTCCAGGAGCTGGCCGAGACGGTGCGCCCAGAGGCCGTTGAGGGTGACGGCGACGACGAGTCCCAGCTTGACGAGGGTCAGCGGGGAGTGGAGGTCGGGGCGGAGGAAGAGCCCGGAGACGACGAGCCCGCCGAGACCGGCCCAGATCGGGGTCTGGAGCGCGACGGCCGTGTCGAGGACGCCGGTCAGCGGCCGCTTCCCGGTCAGCCAGAGGACGGCGAACCAGTCGACGGCGAGCACCGCGCCGAGTCCGACGACGAGGAACGCGACGTGGCAGAAGCGGGCGACGGTGAGCAGGGAGGCGTCCGCGTGGACGTGTCCGGCGGTCCAGCAGGCTGCCGCGATACCGGCGGTGGCGACGAGCCCGAGGGCGGTGAGGAGCCAGGAAGGGGTGAGCTCCTGCGCGGTTCTGGACATGCGTTGATCTTCCGGACGTATGGACGGCATAAATTAGGTAAGGCGAAGCTAAGTTCCCACCCGTGTGCACGTCAAGCCGGTGTGGTCCACGTCCCAGCCCGTGAAAGTGCTGGTCACCCGACGTCGGCAGAAGCAGCCATCACCCCAGCCGGCCCACGCCGGGCCGTGGTGGGCCCGGGCGAGTGGGTGCCGTGGCGGATGGGCCCGGCCGCACCTCACAGCCGGTAGGCGAAGCGGAGCGCGCCGCCTTCCTCGCGGTAGAGCCCGCGGCCTCGCTCGCTGAACGGGTTCGGCAGCATGCGTACGTGCCGGTGCTCCGCGTCCAGTACCCAGGTGACCACCAGGATCCGCCAGCGGTCACTGCCGGCGTACTTCTGCGCCGCCCGCACCTCGGTTTCGCCCAGCTCGATCTGTCCGCCGGGCCCCTGGGTGGCCTTGACCTCGTACAGCCGCGGGCTCTTGCCGGAGCCGACCGCGAAGTCGTAGCCGAGGCTGTCGTCTCCGGCGGGCCCGGGGAACATGTGGGTCCGGTTGCCGGAGACCCAGCTGGTCTCGTCGGTCGCCCGGTCCTGTTCGCGGAGCCACTGGTACGCGTACCACTCGCCCACGAAGCCGATCGCCGAGCGCTGGGCCGAGGACAGCCCGCGGTCCCCGTCGGCGCGCACGCCCGACCGTCCGCCCGAGGGGCCGCCTGCCTTTCGGGGTGCGATCGGCTTCAGTTCGGCCCAGCGCCTCCGGGCACTGCCGCTGAGGGGCGGAGGAGCGGATTCCAGGGCGCGGCGCAGCTCCGAGGCCAGCTCGGTGAAGTCGCCGGACTCGATGTCGAAGTCCCGTTCGCCGAGGGACACGATCCGCCTGCGCCTGGCCCGTTCGGCACGGGCCTGCGCCGCGGCGTCCCGTACGCGGTCCAGCTCGGCGGGAGTGAGCCCGTGCGCCTGGGGCTCCGACGAGGCGGCCATGCCCGCCGGCCACTGCCCCAGGGCCGCGAGCCAGCCGACGACGTCGTCGGCCGAGAGCTCGCGGAAGTCGAGCGCGCCCGCCTCGTCCAGGAGGGCGGTGATCTCCTCCGCGGCAGCCGCCTTCGCCAGCGCCGCGGGCAGCAGCCGGCCCGCGGCCTTGACCAAGGCGACCAGGTCGGGTGCCGTCCTGGCTATGACGGCCTGGTTGTGGCTGCGCAACCGGTCCATGGCGCCGAGCCGTTCGCCCTTGGTCGGGGCAGGCGCCCCCAGACGGGCGGTGAGTGCCTGTTCGACGAGGGCCCGCAGCAGGCCGTCGCCGGCGGTGTCGACGGTGAGCGCCCACTCTTCCGGAGCCGTGATCCATTTCAGGGAGCGGGTGGCCGGCCAGTCGGCAATGGGAGTGCGGGCATCGAACTCCTCCCGGTGGGCCCAGCGCAGCCGGTCGATGAGGACATCGTGGCCGAAATCCACGTGGCGGCGTACGGCCTCCTCGTGGGCCTCGGCGTGGTTGATCGGGCGGTATCGGGGCGCGAGCCCTGCCAGGGTCCGGTTCAGGTCCGCGAAGTCGACCTCGGCACGGGCCCGGAGGTCGTCGATGTCCCGCGCGTCGCGCGCGGCCTCGATGAGCTGCGCGGCGGGCAGCGGAAGCGAGCCCGCGTACGGTTCGAGCCGGGCGAGGAACTCCCGGGCGTCGGCCGGAGCCGGGTCCGTCAGCTCCCTGACCCGGTCGACGCCGAGGGCGTGTACGAGGAAGGGGTGGCAGCGCTCCAGCACTCCCGCGAGGGACCCGTCGAGGCGGTGCGCCGTCTCCCTGAGCTGGTGGACGGAGAGATCGAGCACCGCTGCGAGCTGCCGCTCGGTCGGCCCTTCGAGAGGAGCGTGCCCGCGCTCCAGTTCGCGGGCGGCGAGCTTGAGCGGGACGGTGTAGTCCGGACGGTCCAGGACCTGGCTGACCGCGTAGCCGATCCGGGCCACGAAGTCCCAGGAAAGGGGCAGGTCCGGAGCGAGGACCAGCGGGTGGGAGGGGTCGGGCAGCGGGAGCATGCCGTCCTGCCGTTCCGGGAGTTCCACGGCGGCCCCGTCGAGGGTGATCTTCAGCGAGACGTAGCGCTGGATGCGGACGCGGCGGACGGCTGCGACGAATTCGGTGAGTTCGGCGTCGGTCGGGCGGCCGCCCCTGGGCGGATGGTCGGCCAGGGCTCCCAGGGCGAGGGGAAGCCACGGCAGCTCGTCGACGAGCGGCGTTCCGAGCCCTTCGGTGGTGCCGGAGGCTCCGACGACGGTGGTGCCGGAGGCGCCGACGATCTCGACCGCCAGATCGGCGTCGTCGGCGTGGCGTATCGCTTCCGGGCAGCGGTGGCGCAGGACACGGGCGACTTCGGCCGCCGCCCCGGGCACCACGAGCAGCGGAAGCTTGAGCTCCCTGGCCAGGCGTGCCTTCAGATGGTCCCGGTCCCCGGTGACGTACAGCCGTACGGAGCCCTCGAGGAGGGTCGCGAAGTCGACGGAGATGAGCTGCTTGCCCCGCTCGGCGAGCAGAGCCGAGCCGATGAGCGGCTCGATCGAGGCCTTCTGCGCGGCCAGGTTCTGCCAGGCGCGCTCGTTCGCCCGCTGAAGGGCGGGCCGGTCCCCGTCGTCCACGGCATCCGACGTCACCAGCTCGCCCAGGGTGGCGATGAGGCGGGCGCTGTCCCTGGGGTCGCCCCAGGTCGGCAGCCCGGCATCGCGCAGCCTCCGCAGGGTCTGATCGTCCTCCAGGAGGGGGCGGAGCTGCCGCAGGACGGTCGGGGCGAAGGACGGCTCCTGCTCCAAGGTCGCGGGGGCATGCCACGCTTCGTCCGGACGGACGAAGCGGACGGAGCCGCGGCCTCCTCGCACCGGGAGCCAGCGCCGGCCGCGGACGAAGGCGGACAGGGGGGTCGGGACGCGTTGCAGATCCTGGTTGCCCGTCCGGTCCCGGTTCCAGACACTGGTGAGGCGGGATTCGTTCCACCGGCCCAGGCCGTGCAGGACGAGCCGCGCATAGGCGATCCGGCCCGGTTCGCTCAGCCGCTCGGCGACGTCCTGGCCCGGCAGCCGGAACGCCTGGGTGCCGACGTACGGGGTGTACGGAAAGGCGGCTCGGCTCCGCGCGCGGTCGATGAACGGCCGCCACTGGTCGGCGACCTCGTCGGACACCTTCGCCATGTCGATCAGGTGGGTCGTGGTGAGAGCGACACCCTCGGCTTGCGTCTCCGCGCCGGGTGACACCACGGGGGGCAGTCCGTCGGTGACGCCGAGAGCGCTGAGGAAGTCCCGCCACTCCTCCCGTGTCTCGCCCCGCTTCAGGAAGTCCTCGGGTGGCGCCACGAGCCGCTCCGCCATGACGCGGAGGTCGGCCGAGGAGTGCCGCCCCTCGGCCACGACGGAGGCGAGTTCGTCACCGTGGGTCCCGGTCCATCCCGCCCCGAAAGCGGCGTCGGCCGCTTTGATCGCGGGACCCTCGGCGGAGGGGACATGGAGCCCCAGCGGACGCAGCGGCAGAGACTGCGTGGGCTGCCTCGACCGATGGAGGCGGAACACGAAGCGGAGGGCCTGCTCGCGCAACCGCGGCGAGTTGCTCTCGGCGAGAGCACGTCGGACGTGGTCGAGCAGGCCGGCGGTGTCGAAACGCCGGACGAGCCTGAAGCGCTCCAGGAAGAGCCGGGCTTCCTGGCGTCGTACGTGGCCTTCCTCCTCCACCCAGTTCAGTCCCGGGTGCAGATAGAACATGCGCTTCTTCAAGGCGTCGGGCACGGCCAGGCCCTCGCCGCCCGCCGTCTCGCCGCGCGCCGGCTGGAAGAAGGCCTCCCGCCCGGCCGGCGTGCGCCGCGAGCCGGCCGCGGTGACCGTGGCGGGGCCGCCGTTGGCAGGCCGGAGCCTTCCGTCGTCGGCCAGCAACAGCTTCCTGCCCTGCAGTACTCCGCCCTCGTCCTTGAACAGCAGGGCCAGATCGGCGTACACGCCGTTCCAGTCGTCGACGGGAGCATCGGGAAGGGGCAGCGGCAGGGCGCCCACGATCCGCTCGACGTGGTCCGCCCGCTGCCGCGCCGGGGGCTCCAAGGGGCACTTGAGCGCCTCGCACAACCGGGCGAGACGCCTCAGCGGCTTTGCCCCGACGGCCGGATCGGCCACGGCGAGGCCCACGGCCTCGGCCGCCTCGGCGGTGAGCACCGACAGCTCGAGATCGGGCCAGAGCACGCAGTCGCGCGGTGTGCCCCAGGAAGCGTGTGGAGCCTCCCGGTTCAGCAGCGGTACGACGGGAACGTCCGCGAACTCGGCGCCGTGCACCCGGTGCGCGGCTTCGCGCAGCAGGTGGTGGGAACGCGGCTCGTGCTCCCAGGTCACGAGATCGACCGCGGGCCTGCGGTCGTCGGGCCGGCCTCGCTCCCGCAGGGCGGCGGCCGCCGCCAGGCAGGTCTCGGCCGCCGCCGCGAACAGCATGCTGTTCAGCGGGTGCTCCCGGTCGAGGGCCGTCCGGTCCACCTTGGTGAAGAACGGGGCGTTGAGGTGCCCGTGCAGGGGCGCGGCGGCGTCCTCGCCCAGGGGGAGGAAGGTGTAGATCCGGCCACCCCGCAGCGACTCGGTGCCGTCGAGGGGCAACGCCACCTCGACGACGGCCGGTTCCTTCCAGTCGGCCCACGAGTCGTCCAGCTGTCCGAGCTCGGTCGCCGCCTCGATCGTGTCGCGCAGGCGTTCCACCGGGACACGGCCTCTGGCCACGAGGTACGCACCCAGGGGCCCGAGTTCGACACGTGCCAGGGAGACGGCCGGGACGGTCGGGACGGCCGGGACGGCCGGGACGGTCGGCGACGCGGCGTCGCCGTGCATGCCGAGTCCCCGGGATCGGATCCCGCCGGACTCCAAGGGGGCTTCCTGCCGGATGAGTTCCGTACGCCGGGGGCTTTCGCCGCCCCGTCGCTCGATCACCAGTCGGTCGAGCCGGTCCAGGAACAGCATCACCGGGGCTTTCAGCGCGCCGAGTTCGTCGAGGCGGCGGACGGCCGCGCGACGGGAGGCCTCGTTGCGCAGGGGGATCCTGATGACCGTCACATGACCGTCTGCTGCCAGCTCCTTGCAGGTCGCGGGCACGTCCGAGAGGGGGAAGGGGACCTGGAAGGGCGGCAGTTCCTCCTCCGCCCTGCGTACGAGGTCCTCGTCGCGGAGCAGTACCCGCAGGTCGTCCCGTACCGCGAACCGGAAGCAGTAGCCGTCCAGCACCGCCGGGCCCTCTCCGGCCGTGCCGGCGCTGTAGACCTCCGGGGCGTCGGTGATCTCCAGGATGCTGCGGAAGCCGACTCCCTTGTTCCCGATGCCCTCGCCCACGGTCTTCTCACTCCGGGCGAGCTTGCAGACGGCCTGGATGCTGGCCCAGGTGAAGGGCGTGCCGCCGTTGGCCACGTAGAGCGTGCCGTGCGTCCCCTCGTCCTCGTCGAGCAGGACGTGCACGCTTCCGTCGTTCCGGTTACCGCGGTGGGCGTCGTGGCCGTTCTGGAGCAGTTCCAGGAGGAAGCGGCCGGCGTAGTCGCGGGCGTTGCTGTGCGAGGCCGCGCGCAGCTGCTGGGCCGGTTGCCACACCTGAGTGGACTGCCACTCCTTGAGCACGGTCTGCGCGTAGTCCCACAGCTCGCGCGCCCACGTACCGCCGGGGCCGTTCTCGTACGTCGTGCCGGCCATGTCCCCCTGCTCCCACGATGATCTCAGGCAGACCGTAACGCGGGGGTCGCCGACGGCGCAGGGCTGTCCGAGAACCTGGGAGACCTCCTGCAGAAGGGCCGTGTCCGGTCCGACGTGCTCACGTCACGACCCGTTCCGGCCCGCACTCAACGGTGCTCGGGGTTCTCGAAGTCGAAACGGCAGCCGGCGTCCCACTCGGAGCGCTGGTTTCCGTGGGCGGGGATGCCGCCGGTGTCCTTGAGCATCCTCGCCAGGTGGAGCTGGTTCCAGGTCATGAAGGTCGTGTTGCGGTTGGTGAAGTCGTTGTCCGGCCCGCCGGAGCCGGGGTCGAGGTACGACGGGCCCGGGCCGGCCTCGCCCACCCAGCCCGCGTCCGCCTGCGGCGGAATGACGTATCCGAGGTGCTGGAGGCTGTAGAGGACGTTCATCGCGCAGTGCTTGGCGCCGTCCTCGTTGCCGGTGATCAGGCAGCCGCCCACGCGACCGTAGTAGGCGTACTGGCCGCGGTCGTTGAGGATCGAGGAGCAGGCGTACAGGCGCTCGATCACCTGCTTCATGACCGAGGAGTTGTCTCCCAGCCACACAGGCCCCGCCAGTGTCAGGATGTCGGAGGCCATGACTTTCGAGTAGACGACGGGCCACTCGTCCGTCTCCCAGCCGTGCTCCGTCATGTCCGGCCAGACACCGGTCGCGATGTCGATGTCCACCGCCCGCAGCACCTCGACCTCGACACCCTGGCGCTCCATGATGCCGGTGCTGATGTCGATCAGGCCCTGAGTGTGGCTGCGCTCCGGCGAACGCTTGAGGGTGCAGTTGATCACCAGGGCGCGGAGATCACGGTAAGACGTGCCGGTTTCGGTCATCGATGCGTTCCCCTGCGGACGAGTGGGTGGTCGGGCGGCGCAACACGCCCGGCTGCCGACGTCGACAGGGCCCCGGGGCTGGTCCGCCCGAAAATCCCGTCCACTGTCTCGCCTCGTCGGGCGGAATGATCGAATGCCGCGCCAACGGTCACGGAGTCGGCCGCCCGATCACCCGCATGGCCCCGCGCCGATCACGTGCCTCCCCGCATCAGATCGGCCCGCACAGCACCAGGATGCCGGCGGCCGTCACCCGCTCGTACAGCACGGGCCAGTCGTCCGCAGCCCCGGCCGGTCCGGCGCGACCGGACGCATGACGGGGCGGCGTCAGAGCGAGGAGTCGCCGGGGTCGGGGAGCGGGCGGGCGCGGACGCTGTGGGAGGGTTCCTGGTGGCCGCCCGAGGCGAGGATGCGCACCTCGTCCTGGTCGCTGATCTCGGCCCGGATGATGCCGGTGGCGTCGGTGTAGACCGGATGGCCCCCGGCGCCCTTGAACTCCGTGCGCTCCACGATCACGACGTCCTGGGCTGAGCCCGTGCTGTCGGAGAACACCAGCTCGTAGCGGAGTGGGTTCATCTCCCTGATTTTACGCCGATCGGGCGAGGCCACCCGCTCACGCGGGAACCCCCTGCTCCACCGCGTCGACCAGCGCGGCCAGAGCGAGGCCCAGCGCCTCGGCGCCCGGGCCCGCCGGGCCGCCCGGCTCGCTCATGTACTGGTCGCGGCGGATCTCCACCATCAGGGCGCTCACCCGCGGATCCCGGCCGTAGTGAGCCAGCGGCACGTACGTCCCGGCGAAGGGACTGTCCGTGCCGACGCCGCCGAACCCCCCGAACGCCTGCCGCGCCGCGTCGAGCAGCGCGGGCGGGGTGTGAAAGGCGTCCGTGCCGAGACAGACCGGCGGGCGCGGCCCCTCGCCGTGGAGTTCGTACGGCAGTGGCGCGGTCGGGTACGAGTGGACGTCGACGATCACCACCCGGCCGGCCACGGCGAGCCGCTCGGCCACGGCCTCCGTCATCGCCCGGGCGTACGGGGCGAAGTACCGGTCGAGCAGCGGCTGCGGGTCGAAGCCCTCGGGCCGCAGCGCCGCGCGGTGGGTGGTGCGGGTGTACACCGCGCCCATCCCGACGGACAGCATCTCCTCGCGCTCGTCGGGGAAGCGCTCCGGGTCGACGACGAGCCGCGAGAGCCCGTTGACGAACCTCCAGGGCGCCGTGGCGGCCGCCGCCGCGGCCACGGCGGCGATCTCCGCCGTGTGGGAGTCCGTGATGTGGTCCAGCTCACGGGCCAGCTCCTCGTCGCCGAGCACGATTCCCTCCCGTACGTCCGCGGGCACCTCGCGGGAGGAGTGCGGCACATGGAGGAGGACGGGCGAGTCCGGGGCTCCGGGAAGGAGACGGAAGGCGGGCGCGGTGTCGGTCATGAGGCGATCCTGCCCCGGACCCCGCCCGCGCCGTGGGGAAACCGCTGGTTAGAGTGGTGCGAGGTCGCGCCGCCGCACCAGGACAGGCGTGAGGCCGGGCCGACTGTCGACCACAGGGACCCGTACGACCACCAGCCCTGCCCGTCCCTGTCCCGGAAACCGCGCATCCCATGAGCACCGACACCGCCCTGCGTCCCGACACGGCCTCCGAGAACCGCGCGCCGCGCCCGCCGTGGATCGCCGGCCGTGCCCCGGCCCGGCCCGCGCCGGGCGCGGCACTCCACAACGTCAGCGCCGCGACCGCCGCCCTCCTCGGACTCGTCGCCCTCGGCGCCCTCATCCACGAACCGGTGCTGATACCCCCGCTGGCCGCCAGCGCAGCCCTCGTGCACTGTGCCCCCGCACTGCCCCTGGCCCAGCCCCGGAGCGTCGTCGTCGGCCACCTCCTCGGCGCCGCCGCCGGATTCGCCGTGGCGGCCGTCGCCTCGCACGGCAGCGCCTGGGCCGCCGCCGTCGCCGCCGGAGTCACCCTCGCCCTGACCACCCTGGCCCGGACCCCGCACTCCCCGGCCTGCGCGACCGCCGTCGTCATCGTGCTCCAGTCCCCGGCCCCGGCCCGCTTCGTCCCCCTGCTGTTCGGGGCGACGGTGCTGCTCGTCCTGACCGCGTTCGCCGCCTCCCGCGTCCGCCGCGCCGCACCGAAGTACCCCGCCTACTGGTGGTGAGCACGTCCGCCGCACCGGGCTCTGAGCCCCTGCGCGCCCGGCCGGGCGACCGTACGCCCTGCGTCTGACCGCGTGTGCGGGCGCCTGCGACCCGCTGCGCCCCGGCGGTCCGCACCCCCGGGCGCCCTCTCCGGGGGTGATCGCGTCACTTTCCCACCGGTTCCGGCCGGAAAACACCGGTCGGCGTTGTTCCGTCCCGAACAAGGGCCGACGAGGGCGTATCACCCCTGGTATGGCCTCCTCCTTTCCGCACCTCCGGCAGGACTTCGCCGCCTCCCTCGTCGTCTTCCTCGTCGCGCTGCCGCTCTGCATCGGCGTGGCCGTCGCCTCCGGCGTCCCCGCCGAGCTCGGTCTCGTCACCGGCATCGTCGGCGGCGCCGTCACCGGCCTCATGCGGGGCAGCAGCATCCAGGTCTCCGGCCCCGCCGCCGGCCTCACCGTCCTCGTCCTCGACGCCGTCCGGACGCTCGGCCCGGCCGCGCTCGGCGTCGTCGTGCTCCTCGCCGGCCTGCTCCAGGTCGCCATGGGCCTGCTGCGCTGGGGCCGCTGGTTCCGGGCCATCTCCCTGTCCGTCGTCGAGGGCATGCTCGCCGGGATCGGCCTCGTCATCGTGGCCGGCCAGCTCTACGCGGCGGCCGGACTCAGCGCCCCCGCCTCGGGACCGGCCCGGCTCGCCGGACTGCCCGTCGCCCTGGGGCGCGCGGTGACGACCGGCGCCACCCTCGTCCCGCTCGCCGTCGCCGCCGCCACGGTCCTCGTGATCGTCGGCTGGCGGCGCCTGCCCCGCCGGGCGCGGGCCGTCCCCGGCGCGCTGGTCGCCGTGCTCCTCGCGGCGCTCGCGACCGCCCTGTTCGACCTGCCGGTCGCGACGGTGCGGGTGAGCGGCGTCCTGGACGCGGTCGGGCTGCCCGGAGCGGACGGGCTCGCCGCCCTCACCGACGTCGCCCTGCTCGGCACCGTCCTCGCCTTCGCGCTGATCGCCTCCGCCGAGTCCCTGTTCAGCGCGGCGGCCGTGGACCGGCTGCACGACGGCCCGCCCACCGACTACGACAGGGAACTGCTCGCCCAGGGGTGCGGCAACACGCTCTGCGGACTGCTCGGGGCGCTCCCCATGACCGCCGTGATCGTCCGCAGTTCGGCCAACGTCCAGGCGGGCGCAAGGACCAAGGCCTCACGCGTCCTGCACGGCCTGTGGCTGCTGCTCTTCGCCGCCCTGCTGCCCGGCACCCTGGAGTACGTACCGCTCGCGGCCCTCGCCGGGATCCTCGTCCACGCGGGCTGGAAGCTGATCCCCTTCCGGGGTCTCGTCACCCTCTGGCGCGGCCACCGCGGCGAGGCGCTCGTCCTCGTGGTGACGGCCGTGGCGATCGTCAGCGTGAACATGCTCGAAGGCGTCCTGATCGGACTCGTCGTCTCCGTCGCCAAGGCGGCCTGGGACGCCTCCCACCTCCGCGTCGACCACACCGACGAGGGCGAAGGGCCCGTGCGCGTCGGGCTGTCGGGCACCGTGACCTTCCTGCGGCTGCCGACGATCCTCGACACCCTGGAGGCCCTGCCGCGCGACCGCCCCGTCGTCCTTGACCTCTCCGGGCTCCACCACCTGGACCACGCCTGCCGGTCCGCGCTGGAGTCCTGGGCCGAGCGCCACCGCTCCAGCGGCGGCCCCGCCCACGTACACCTCCACGGGCCGCCGGAGCGGCACGCCGCACGGCCCGCGGACGCCTGAGGCGGGGGCGGGCTCAGCGGTCGACCGTCACCGCCGCGTGGACCGTCTTGCCGTCGGGCCGGGGGTCCACCGTCACCTCGTGACACAGGCGCAGCACGATCGGCCAGCCGAAGCCGCCGGGCCGCAGCTCCCCGCGGAGCTCGTGGCGCGGCGGCTCCTCGCTCGCGTCGGCCACGGAGACGGTGACCCGGTCGCTGCCGACGGCGATCCCGAAGGAGGTGACCCCGCCGCCGTGGCGATGGGCGTTCGTGACCAGTTCCGAGGTGACGAGCAGCAGGTCGTCGACCTGGGAGGCCGGCAGCGGGCCGAGGGCCGTGAGCGTGTGGCGGACCAGCTGCCGGGCCTGCGCCGGAGTGAGGAGCGGGGACGTCCCGGCCCTCCCGGCGGCGCGGGGACCCGCGGTGTTCACACGGGGCCTGGCTTCGCTCCGGCTGTTCATCGCGGGTCCCTTTCTTCCCGGTGCGTCGAGGGGTGACGGGTTACGCCTGCCCGGTGACGCCCGAGTGATGCCTGCTGCCCCGACCGAAGACGGCGCGCACCGATGAGGAGTGCCGTCGGGCGGAGGGGGTACGCGAACCGGGACCGCCGAACGGACAGAGAGCAGGAGGAGGTCGTCCCCGTGCGGACCGAGGTGCCCAAGGCGACGGATACGTACGTGACGAGCGGTACGGGGGAGGGGCTCCCCGATATCGAGGTCCCCCAGGAGGTCGCGCCCCGGGACGCGCGCGCCCTGTCGAGAGTGTTCCTCCGTGAACTCGCGGCCCGCGAGGAGGGGACGGCGGAGCACCAGTACGTCCGCAACACCCTGATCGAGATGAACATGTCCCTCGTCCGGTACGCGGCGGGCCGGTTCCGCGGTCGGGCCGAGGAGATGGAGGACATCGTCCAGGTCGGCATGATCGGGCTGATCAAGGCGATCGACCGCTTCGACCTGACCCGCGAGGTGGAGTTCACCACCTTCGCCGTGCCCTACATCGTGGGTGAGATCAAGCGGTTCTTCCGCGACACCTCCTGGGCTGTCCACGTACCCCGCCGGCTCCAGGAGGCGCGGGTGGAACTGGCGAAGGCGACCGACGAACTGAGCTCCCGCCTCGGCCGCGCGCCCCGGGTCGCGGAACTGGCGCCCGTCATGGAGCTGTCCGAGGACCAGGTGGTCGAGGCCCAGCTGGCCGCGAACGGCTACCACTCGACGTCCCTGGACGCCGCGATCGGCAGCGGCGACGACGACACGGACGACGCGGCCCTGGCCGACCTCATCGGCGAGGAGGACGCGGCGCTCGCGCTCTTCGAGGACTTCCACACCCTCGCCCCGCTCGTGGCATCCCTCGGCGAGCGGGACAGGGTGCTGCTGCACCTGCGGTTCGTCGAGGAGCTGACCCAGTCGCAGATCGGCGAGCGCCTCGGCGTGTCCCAGATGCACGTCTCCCGGCTCCTGGCCCGGAGCCTGAACAGGCTGCGGGAGGGCATGGTCGGCACGGGCGCCGGAGCCTGACACAGGGGGGTACGCCCGGATCCGATGGGCGTACCCCCCTGTGTCAGCGGACCGAGCCGAGGAACGCGCGCGTGCGTTCGTGCGTGGGCGACTCCAACAGCTCGTCCGCCGGGCCCGACTCCACGATCCGGCCCCGGTCGAACATCAGGATCCGGTCCGAGACGTCCCGCGCGAAGCCCATCTCGTGCGTCACGCACAGCAGGGTGATGTCGGTGGAGCGGGCGATGTCCCGCAGCACGTCCAGCACCTCCGCCACCAGCTCGGGATCGAGCGCGGACGTCACCTCGTCGAGGAGCAGGATCCCGGGCCGCATCGCCAGGGCGCGGGCGATGGCCACGCGCTGCTGCTGGCCGCCGGAGAGCCGGGTCGGCCGCGCGCCGGCCCTGTCCCCGAGCCCGACCAGGTCGAGCAGGTCCCGTGCCCGCCGCTCGGCCTCCTCCCGGCTCTCGCCGAGCACATGGACGGGCGCCTCGACGATGTTCTCCAGGACGCTCATGTGCGGGAACAGGTTGAACTGCTGGAAGACCATCCCGATCCGCCGCCGGCGCACCGCCAGATGACGTTCGTTCGCCGGCACCAGCCTCCCGCCCGCACCCGGCATGTGCGAGAAGGGCTCCCCGTCGACGAGGATGACCCCGTCGGTGACCCGCTCCAGGGTCATCAGCAGCCGCAGGATCGTGGTCTTCCCGGAGCCGCTCGGGCCGATCAGCGTCACCCGCTCCCCCTGCCCGACCTCCAGGTCGAGGCCGTCGAGCACGGTGCGGTCCCCGTACCGTTTGGTGACCCGGTCGAACCGCACCGCCGGATGGTCCAGGTCCTCAGTGCGCAAGGCGTGCCTCCAGTCGTCGTACGAGCACGGACGTGGGCCAGCTCGCGAGCAGGAACACCGCGGCGGCCAGGGTGAAGCTCTCCAGATAGGCGAAGTGGGTGCTGCCGAAGGTGTTCGCCTCGTGGACCATCTCGTGCACGGTGATCACCGAGAGCAGCGGCGTCTCCTTGAACATGGAGACCGCGTAGTTCCCGAGCGGCGGCAGCACGTTGCGTACGGCCTGCGGCAGCACCACCGCCCGCCACACCCGGCCGCGCGGCAGCGACAGCGCCGTGCAGGCCTCCCACTGCCCGCGCGGCACGGCGTCGATGCCCGTCCGGTACACCTCGGAGAGGTACGTGGCGTAGTGCGTGCCGAGCACCAGGACGCCCAGCACCGGCGCGTCGAGCGCGGGCACGAGGACCCAGGCCGCGAACAACTGCACGAGCAGCGGCGTCGAGCGGACGAACGTGGCCGCCCCCCGCACCGGAAGCGCCAGCCACCGGGGGCCCGCCCGCCGGACGAGAGCGAGGACGAGCCCGAGGACCATCGCGACGGCGAACGCCGGGACGGTCGCCAGGACCGTGACGCCGAAGCCCTCCAGTACGGCGGGCAGCGCGGCCCTGGCCGCCTCCCCGTCCCACATCAGGCACCGCCTTCCTGCCCGAGCCGGGCCTTCGCCGCCCGCTCCAGGGCGTTCATGAGGAGGCTCAGCACGACGGCCATGCCGAAGTAGAGCCCGAGCAGCAGCAGGTACGAGGCGGCCGTCGCGCCCGTCGCCGAGCGCAACTGGTCGATCTGGAAGGTGAGATCGGGGACCGTGACCAGGGAGAGCAGCGGGGTCGCCTTCAGGAGCTGCACGAGCAGGTTCTTGAACGGCGCCACCATCAGGGCGTGCGCCTGCGGCAGGACGACCCGCCGCAGCCGCAGCCCCGCCCCCATGCCGAGCGCGATGCCCGCCTCGGTCTGGGCGCGGGGGACCGCGGCCACCGCGCCCCGCACGACCTCGGCGCCGTAGGCCCCGTAGTTGAGGCCGAGCGCGAGCACCGCGCAGGCCAGCGGTTCGAGCCGGAAGCCGACCATCGGCAGCGCGAAGAACAGCCAGAACAGCTGCACGTACAACGAGGTCCCGCGGAAGAACTCCACGACGAGGCGCGCCCCGCCGCGCACCGGCAGCCGCGCCGACCGGGACAGCAGCCCGAGGACGTACGCGAGGAGCAGGGCGAGCGCGGCGCCGAGCACCGTGGCCTCGACCGTGACCAGCAGCCCCTCGGCGAGCCGCGGCAGCGCCCGCCGCAGCTCGGCCAGGAAGCCGTCGGCGAGGGGCAGCGAATCGGCCGACGGGGGCGGCGAATCGGCCGCGACGGGCGGAGCATCGGCCGCGAGGGGCGGGAAACCGGCCGCGAGGGACTGGGTGTCAGCCACTCCCGCCGCCCCTCACCCGGCACACAGGTCGGCGGTCCGCAGCGAACGGGGCGGCACCTCACGGGCGGTGAAGCCGTACTTCCCGACGAGCCCCACGAACCGCTCGGGCGAGCCGGTGATCTTCAGGAGCTCCCGGTCGAAGGCGTCCCGCAGCCCGCTCGCCCCCGGCCGGAACACCGCTCCGCCCGCGCCGAGCTGCCGCACCCCACCGACCACCGGCACGAACGCCTCGCCCACCTCCACCGGCGCGCCCGCGTTCGTCCGGGCCAGCCAGCGCAGGGAGATCGCGGTCAGCGCGAAGGCGTCGATCCGCCCGGCCACGAGGGCGTCGAGCCCGTCCTGCTGCTTGGCGAGCGTCTTCACCGACTCGTCCGGAACCCCCGCCGCCTTGGCGTAGGACGCCTCCACGGCCGCGGTCAGCACCCCGACGGTGGCGCCCTTCGCCGCGCAGGACTGCAGGTCGCTCACCCCCTTCGGGTTGCCCTCGCGGACCATGAGGGCGGTGGGGGAGACGAACTCCGGCTCGGAGAAGATCACCTTGGCGCAGCGCTCCGGCGTGATCGACATGCCCGCGCTCACCACGTCGAAGCGGCCGGCGAGCAGTCCGGGGATCAGCGCGCCGAACTCCGTGAGCGTCGGGCGCAGTTCGCGCACGCCGAGCGCGGTGAATATCTCGAGGTGGAGGGTCGGGGCCTCGCCGGCGAGCTCGCCGCCGTCCTGGAAGCCGTACGGCGCCTCACCGGCGAATCCGACCCGTACGAAGCCCTGTTGCCGGAGGTTCGCGAGGAGCTTCCCGTCGTCCGAGGGCGCTCCCGTCCCGGCCTGGGTGCGGGCGCACGCCGTGAGCGGCCCGGCCGCCAGGGCGAGACCGCCGAGGAGCGACGCTCTGGTGAGGAAGCGGCGGCGGTCGAGTGGCGCGGAGCCGCTCATGCCAGGTCCTCGGGGCGGGCGGCGATGAAGGAGGGGCGGCGCACCGGGGCGGCGAAGGGGGCTTCGGGGGCGTTCTCGACGCTGTTGAAGACGAGGAACACATTGCTCCGGGGGTACGGGGTGATGTTGTCGCCCGAACCGTGCAGGGCGTTGCAGTCGAACCAGGTCGCCGACCCCGCCGGACCCGTGAAGTGCCGGATGCCGCAGGCGTCGGCGAAGGTGGTGAGCGCCTCGTGGGACGGGGTCCCGGCGTCCTGCATCCGCAGCGACTGCTTGTAGTTGTCCTTGGGCGTCTCGCCCGCGCAGCCGAGGAAGGTGCGGTGCGAACCCGGCATGATCATCAGACTGCCGTTGGTGGTGTGGTTCGGGGTGAGCGCTATCGACACCGACACGGTCCGCATCCGGGGCAGTCCGTCCTCGGCGTGCCAGGTCTCGAAGTCGGAGTGCCAGTAGAAGCCGCTCGCACCGAAGCCGGGCTTGACGTTGACCCGCGACTGGTGGACGTACACGTCGGAGCCGAGGATCTGCCGGGCGCGCCCGACGACCCTCGGGTCCTCGGCCAGCCGGCGGAAGACCTCGCTGATCCGGTGCACCTCGAAGACGGAGCGGATCTCCTGGGAGCGGGGCTCGACGACGGCCCGCTCGTCCGCCCGTACGGCGGGGTCGGCGACGAGCCGGTCCAGCTCGGCACGGAGCTCGTCGACCTCGGCGGGGGTGACGAGCTCGTCCACGGTGACGAAGCCGTCGCGGTCGTACTCCTCCAGCTCCCGGGCCCAGAAGGGCCCCGGCGTGCCGGGCTCGGACCACACGACCGGGTCCTTGCGGCCGATGAGCTCCTCCCGGGAGCCGCGGGTGGGGTAGAGGTCGACGGGACGGGTGGGTGCGGTGGCCATGGGGCTGGCTGCCTTCCTTTCGCGTACGGGGTCGTCGGGGGCGCGGGCCGGTCTCCGGCCCGGCGGGACGGGGCTTCACGAGGTCCCGGGCGGGACTCGGGCCCGGCGTCGTGGGGGTCTTCGCGGGCCGGTCTCAGGCCTGGCCCGGTTCGGATTCGGGTTCGGAGAGGAGCGGGTAGACGCCGTTCTCGTCGTGGTCCTCGCGCCCGGTGACGGGCGGGTTGAAGACGCACAGGCAGCGGAAGTCCCGCTTCACCCTGAGGGTGTGGCGCTCGTGCCCGTCGAGCAGGTACATCGTTCCGGGCAGGATCGTGTACGTGCGGCCGGTCTCGTGGTCGGTGAGCTCGGCCTCGCCGGCGGTGCAGACGACGGCCTCGACGTGGTGGGCGTACCACATGGAGGTCTCGGTGCCGGCGTACAGCACGGTCTCGTGGAGGGAGAAGCCGACCCGCTCGCGGGCGAGGACGATGCGCTTGCTCTCCCAGGTCCCGGACGCGGCCCGGACGTGCCGCTCGGTGTTCTCCAGCTCGTCGAAGGTACGGACGATCATGGCGATGGCCTTTCGGGTCGTTCTGGCGGTGCGGTCTCAGGCGCAGTGGCGTACGGAGCGGGCCAGGATGCCGAGGCCCTCGTCGAGTTCGTCGTCCGTCGCGGTCAGCGGCGGCAGCAGCTTGACCACCTCGCCGCGCGGCCCCGACGTCTCCAGGAGCAGACCGATCTCGAAGGCCCGCCGGCACACGGCCGCGGCACGCTCCCCGTCGGCGAACTCCAGGCCCCAGACGAGGCCGCGGCCGCGCACGGCCAGGCCCGCGCGGTCGTCGTCGCCGCACAGGTCCAGCAGGGCGCGCTCGATCCGGCCGGCCCGGCTCAGGGTGCGTTCGCGGAGGGCGCCGTCGCGCCAGTAGGCGTCGAGGGCGGCGGTGGCGGTGACGAAGGCGGGGTTGTTGCCGCGGAAGGTGCCGTTGTGCTCGCCGGGCTCCCACAGGTCGAGCTCGGGCCGGAAGAGGCAGAGGGACATGGGCAGGCCGTAGCCGCTGATGGATTTGGACAGGGTGACGATGTCGGGCGTGATGCCCGCCTCCTCGAAGGAGAAGAAGTCTCCGGTGCGTCCGCAGCCCATCTGGATGTCGTCGACGATGAGGAGCATGTCGTGCCGGCGGCAGAGCTCCGCGAGCGCGCGCAGCCACTCGGCGCGTGCGACGTTGATGCCGCCCTCGCCCTGGACGGTCTCGACGATCACCGCCGCCGGGTGGTCGAGGCCGGAGCCGGAGTCGTCCAGGAGCCGCTCGAACCAGAGGAAGTCGGTGACCTGCCCGTCGAGGTAGTCGTCGAAGGGCATCCGGGCGGCGTGGTGCAGCGGGACGCCGGCTCCGGCGCGCTTGGCGGCGTTGCCGGTGACGGCCAGCGAGCCGAGCGACATGCCGTGGAAGGCGTTCGTGAAGGAGACGACCGTCTGGCGTCCGGTGACCTTGCGGGCGAGTTTGAGGGCGGCCTCGACGGCGTTGGTGCCGGTGGGGCCGGGGAACATCACCTTGTAGGGCAGGGCGCGGGGTTCGAGGACCGTCGTGCGGAAGGTCTCCAGGAAGGCGCGTTTGGCGGTCGTCGACATGTCGAGGCCGTGGGTGATGCCGTCGTCGGCGAGGTAGTCGAGGAGGGCGCGCTTGAGCACCGGGTTGTTGTGGCCGTAGTTGAGCGAGCCCGCGCCGGCGAAGAAGTCCAGGTACGGACGGCCGTCCTCGTCGTACAGCCGGCTCCCGGCGGCGCGCTCGAAGACGACGGGCCAGGCACGGCAGTAGCTACGGACCTCGGATTCGACGGTCTCGAAGACGGAGGGGGCGGCGATGTCGGTCAGGGTCACGGAGTCTCTTCTCCAAGTGTGGTGCGGGGAGTCGTGCGGGATCGGCCGGGGACGCCGAGGGGAGGCCCGGGGCGCCGGGAACGCCTCAGGACGCCGGCGGTGCGAGGGGTCCGATGCGGTACAGCACCTCGGCCTCGTGTCCCTCCACGGGGAAGGAGGCGGACGGGAAGAGCACCTCGCGCGTCAGTTCCGCGCCGTGCCGGCGGGCGTAGGACCGGAAGAGCCGGTCGGACGCCAGGTTTCCCGGTGTGACGGTCGCCTCCACCCGGTCGAGTCCGTGCTCGGCCGCCACGCGGGCGGACAGAGCGTCGAGCAGGGTCCCGGCTACCCCGCTTCCGCGGTGCGAACCCTCCACGGCGACCTGCCAGACGAAGAGCGTCCCCGGCGCGTCGGGCCGCAGGTATCCGGTGACGAAGCCGACCGGCCGTCCGGAGGCGTCACGGGCGACGGCGGTCGTGTCCGCGAAGTCGCGGCACCACAGCAGGTAGCTGTACGGGGAGTTGAGGTCGAGTTCTCCCGAGCCGTGGGCGATCCGCCAGAGTTCGGCGCCGTCCGCGATCTCGGCCGGTCCGACGGCGAGGCCGCCGGCCGGGGATGTCTGGGGGGCAGTGGTCATGGGCGCCGAAGCTACCGAGCACGCCGCGGAACTTCCTGGGCCGGAGGTCTTGTTCGGTCCCGACGGGACGTGATAGATGCGTCCGTTGTCTTCGTGGAGGGATTGTCCACAAGGACGCACGGCGAAGTGGCGCGAAAGCGGGCAAAGTACCCGTTTATAACGGCTGAGTAACGGCTCCGGGTGGTTTGATGTGATCTCTCAAGAACGTGAGAACATCCGGGATTTCCCGTTTGAACGCGCCGGAAACGGGGAGCCGGGCCGGGTGTGATGCCCCCGGCCCGGCTCCGTCGCTCAGGCCCGGACTACCAGATCGCCTCGATCCACTCCGGGTGGTCGATGAACGGGTTCCGGTTGTGCTGGTAGGTGTTGTAGATGACGTCGTTGCGGCGCTCCTCGAAGGCGCTCGGCGGGTCCTGCTCGTTCCACTGCTTCAGGACCGCGAGACGCCCGTGGAAGGGGACGCTGCCGTTCGTGGAGGACTCGTTGGGCTCCAGGTCCGGCCAGCCGTCCTCGCCCTCGTAACGGACGGCCATGTACAGGATCATGCGGGCCACGTCGCCCTTGTCCGCGTCGCGCGGCTCGAAGGAGTCGCTGTCCGTGTAGCTGCCGGTCGCGCCGCTGACCGGGCTGCCGCCGTTGTCCCAGTCCTTGTTGCCTCGGGTGCTGTTGACCTGCACGTCACAGGCACGCAGGTGGTGCAGGTCGGTGCCGGGGCCGGCCGAGGTGCCGAAGTTGCCGTGGGACTGGGCCCAGGTGTGCTCGCGGTTCCAGTCGCCGACGTCGCCGCCGTTGAGGGACTTGCTGCGCGAGACGCCGCTGTAGAGCAGGATCACGTTGTTGGTGTTGTTCGGGTCCTGGTCGGTGACCTTCAGCGCGTTCCAGACCGCGTCGTACGAGATCTTGCTCTGACTGCTGATGATGGTGTGCAGCGAGGACTTGAGGCTCGTGCCGGTCTTGCCGATCGCGTTCTTGTAGTACGTGGAGTCGTACGCGGTGGTCGTGGCGCTCGCGGGAGTCGCGGTGACCGCGGGGAGCGTGATGCCGACGAGGGCGGTGGCGACGGCCGCCGACCACACCTTCCATCTGCCGATCCGCACAACGGACATGGGGGGCCCTTTCCCGGGGACGGCACGCGCGGGACTGCGGGCGCGGCTCAACGCCATCGCGGTCTACGCGTGTTGACTACGTGTCATCGGGAGGGTGGCACACGTCAGGTACCTGTCATGTAACGAGGAGGAGGCTGTTGCGTGACGTTCTCGCATATGGCGCAACCGCAGGCGCCCCCCCCGGCGGTGTCGACGGGACCTCAGGCGCCCCGGACGTCCACCGGCATCCCCTTCGGCTCCTTGATCCGCTTCATGATGATCTGCGAATTGACCTCGGTGACGCCGGCGAGGGTCGTCAGCCGCTCGATCCACAGCCGCTCGTACGCCGCCAGGTCCGCCACCGCGATCCGCAGCAGGCAGCCGGGGCTGCCGAACAGCCGGTACGCCTCGATCACGTCCGGCACGTCCTGGAGCGCCTCCTCGAAGGCCTCCACCGTCTCCCGGTCCCGCTTCACCTCCACCGAGACGAGGACCTCGAAGCCGCGGCCCACCGCCTCCGGGTCGATGATCGCCCGGTAGCCCTGGATCACCCCGTCCTGCTCCAGCTGGCGCACCCGGCGCAGACAGGGGGAGGGGCTGAGCCCGACCCGCTGGGCCAGCTCCTGGTTGCTCAGCCGGCCGTCGTTCTGGAGCTCGCGCAAGATGTGGAGATCGATTCGGTCCATGGCGCAATTATCTACCACGCTGGGAGCTGGGCGCGGGTGGATTTCGCAATCGCCTTGCGCGCCTCCTGTCCTATCGTTGCGGACGCAGGAGATATGGGTACGGAGTAAGGACGGCAGGCATGAAGCGGACGCACGACGGAGGGGCACGCCGGATCGTCGTCATCAGCACCGGCGGCACGATCGCCAGTCGCTGGCAGGGCACCGGCTACGCGGCGGACGCCTCCGGAGACGACGTCCTGGCCACCGCCCCCCTCCCCGAGGGCGTCACCGTCGAGGTCGTCGACCTGTTCAACGTGAACAGCTCGCGCATGACCGCGGCCCACCAGCTCGCCCTCCTGCGCACCGTGCACGAGACCTTCGCCGACCCCGGCGTCGACGGCATCGTCGTCACCCACGGCACGGACACCCTGGAGGAGACGGCCTTCCTCCTGGACCTGCACCACTCCGACTCCCGCCCGGTCGTCCTCACCGGCGCCCAGCGGCCCTTCGGCACCGGCGACGGCGACGGCCCCGGCAACCTCTACGACGCGCTGCAGGTCGCCGCGAGCGTCCGCGACCTCGGCGTCCTCGTCGTCTTCGACGGGCGCGTCCACGCGGCGCGCGGCACCGTGAAGACCCAGACCCTCGCCGCCGACGCCTTCTCCGACCCCTCCGCCGAGCGCCTCGGCCGCGTCGGGTTCTCCCGCGTCGACATCGAGCGCCAGCCGGAGCGCCCCGCCCCGCTGCCCCTGCCGGCCGCCGCGCGGACCGCGGACCCCGAGGCCACCGGCCCCGACGCCACCCGGCTGCCGCGGGTCGACATCGTCATGCACCACTCCGACGGCGACCCCTTCCTCCTGAACGCCGCCGTCTCCGCCGGCGCCCGCGGCATCGTCCTCGTCGCCACCGGCGCGGGCAACGCCACCCCGGAGATCGCCGCCGCCGTCGCGGACGCGGTCGCCCAGGGCGTCCTCGTCGCCGTCACCACCCGCGTCCCCGCGGGACCGCTGGCCGAGATATACACCGGCGGCGGCGCCGTCGACCTCGTCGCCGCGGGCGCCCTCCTCACCGGCACCCTCCGGGCCGGCCAGGCCCGGATCGCCCTCCTCGCCACGCTCCTCGCCGAGGGCGCCGGAGGCGCGGGCGACCCCGGCCGCAGCACCGGCCTGCTGCGCCGCCTCCTCGAAGGACCGGTCCGCGCCGAACCGGCCCTCGCCACCGGCCACTCCCGGTCCGCCTCGGCGGTCGCCGCCCGCGTCTGACGACGCCCCCGGAACCCCGGCTCGCGGGCGGCGCCTCCCCCCCCCGCCCGCCCGCGAGCCGGAATCAACCCCCTCCACCGGCGCCCCGCGCCCGCCGGGCCCGCCCGGCGGCTCCGCCGTGCCCGAAACAGGCCGCCGACGCCGCACACGCACGCGTACGGCCCGCCGAGGCCGGAACCGCCTGCCGCGTGCCCGCCGCCGAGGTCCGCACGCACACGCGTGCACTCCGGACGGGCCCTGCCGGCCCTCCACGCACACGCGTGGACGCCGGACGAGCCCTTCCAGCTCCGCCCACACCCTCCCCACCCTCCCCAAGGACGGCCCTTCATGGTTCCCGCACCGGCCCCGCACGACCTCCCCGTCCGTCGCGAGCACGATCTGCTCGGTGACCGGGACGTCCCCGCCGACGTCTACTGGGGCGTCCACACCCTGCGCGCCACCGAGAACTTCGCCATCACCGGTACGCCGATCTCGGTCTACCCGCTCCTGATCGACGCGCTCGCCGCCGTCAAGGAGGCCGCGGCCCGAGCCAACGAGGAGCTCGGCCTGCTCCCCGCCGACAAGGCCGACGCCATCGCCGGAGCCTGCCGGGAGATCCGTACGGGACACCTCCACGACCAGTTCGTCGTGGACGTCGTCCAGGGCGGCGCCGGCACCTCCACCAACATGAACGCCAACGAGGTCGTCGCCAACCGGGCCCTGGAGCTCCTCGGTCACGCCAAGGGCGAGTACACCCACCTGCACCCCAACGAGGACGTCAACCTCGGCCAGTCGACCAACGACGTCTACCCGACCGCGATCCGCATCGCGGCGATCGGCGCCGCCCGCGAGCTCCTGAAGGCCATGGCCGTCCTCCAGGACGCCTTCGCCGCCAAGGCCGTCGAGTTCCGCGAGGTCGTGAAGATGGGCCGCACCCAGCTCCAGGACGCGGTGCCCATGACGCTGGGCCAGGAGTTCTCCACGTACGCCGTGATGCTGGAGGAGGACCGCGGCCGGCTCGCCGAGGCGATCGAGCTCATCCACGAGATCAACCTGGGGGCCACCGCCATCGGCACCGGCCTCAACGCCGCCCCCGGTTACGCGGAGACCGCCCGCCGCAACCTCGCCGAGCTGACGGGCCTGCCGCTCGTGACCTCCGCCAACCTCATCGAGGCCACCCAGGACTGCGGCGCCTTCGTGCAGCTCTCCGGCGTCCTCAAGCGGATCGCGGTCAAGCTCTCCAAGACCTGCAACGACCTGCGGCTGCTCTCCTCCGGGCCGCGCGCGGGCCTCGGCGAGATCAACCTGCCGCCGGTGCAGGCCGGTTCCAGCATCATGCCCGGCAAGGTCAACCCGGTGATCCCCGAGGTCGTCAACCAGGTCGCCTTCGAGGTGATCGGCAACGACATCACCATCACCATGGCGGCCGAGGCGGGGCAGCTCCAGCTCAACGCCTTCGAGCCGGTCATCTTCCACGCCCTCTCGAAGAGCCTGCTCTCCCTGCGCGCCGCCTGCCTCACCCTCGCGGAGCGCTGCGTCGACGGCATCACCGCCAACACCGAGGCCCTCCGCGCGGCCGTGGAGAACTCCATCGGCCTCGCGACCGCGCTCAACCCGCACCTCGGCTACACGGCCGCCACCGCCATCGCCCAGGAGGCGCTCGCGACCGGCCGCGGAGTCGTCGAACTCACCGTGGAGAAGGGCCTGCTGCCCGCTCACCGCCTCGCCGAGCTCCTCACCCCCGAGCGCCTCACGGGCGCCCCGAGCGCGTCCCCGGCCTGACCCGCCCGGCCGGCTGCTCCTCCGGTACGGTGACGGTCCCGCGCCCGCCACGCCCGGAGGGGCACGCCGAGCCCGACTCCGAAGTTACCCGTCGGTTTAGCGTGACTTCCCCGACCCGCGACAGTAGAACATGTTCCCATTCGCTCACGAGTGAGGAACATCACATGAGTGAACACCCCCTGTCCGTCAAGGGAATCGACGGTGTGAGTCGTCGAAGATTCCTCGCGGGAACAGGTTCCCTCCTCGGTGCCGCCGCCCTCGTCGGACACGGCACCCCCGCCCGCGCCGAGGTCCCCGGCCTGAACTGCACCCCCATCGCCGACGGCTCCCAGGTGCGGGCCCTCGTCATCGGCACCGGCTACGGCGGCTCCGTCGCCGCCCTGCGGCTCGCCCGCGCCGGCGTCGACGTCCACATGATCGAGATGGGCATGGCCTGGGACACCCCCGGGCCCGACGGCAAGATCTTCGCCAACACCACCACGCCCGACTACCGCTCCTTCTGGCTGCGGACCCGCACCAAGCAGCCGCTGAGCCAGTTCCTCGGCTTCCCGCTCGACAAGGACGTGCCGGTGCACACCGGAATCCTCGACGCGGAGGACTTCGCCGGCATCACCGTCTACCAGGGGCGCGGTGTCGGCGGAGGCTCCCTGGTCAACGGCGGCATGGCCGTCACCCCGCTCCGGGAGCGCTTCCCGGCGATCCTCCCCACCGTCGACCCGGCCGAGATGTACTCCACGTACTACCCGCGCGCCAACGCGGGCCTGGGCGTCACCTCGGTGGACGTGAACTGGTGGGAGAACCAGGCCTGTTACCAGTACGCGCGCGTGGGCCGCAAGCACGCCGAGCGTTCCGGCTTCCCCTTCGTCTTCGTGCCCAACGTCTACGACTGGGACTACATGAAGCAGGAGGCCGCCGGGACGGTCCAGAAGTCCGCCCTGGCGGGCGAGGTCATCTACGGCAACAACGCCGGCAAGAAGAGCCTCCAGAAGACCTACCTCGCCCAGGCCGCCGCCACCGGCCGGGTGAGCGTCTCCCCGCTGCACCGGGTGACCTCCGTCAGCCCCGCGGCCGCGGGCGGCTACACCGTCGTCATCGACCAGATCGACACCACCGGCGCCACCCTCGTCACCAAGACGGTCCGCGCCGACCGGGTCTTCTTCGCCGCCGGCAGCGTCGGCACCAGCAAGCTCCTCACCCGCCTCAAGGCCACCGGCGCGCTGCCCGCCCTCAACGACGAGATCGGCAAGGGCTGGGGCGACAACGGCAACGTCATGTGCGGGCGCGCGAACCACATGTGGGACCCCACCGGGACACTCCAGTCCTCCATGCCCACCGCGGGCATCGACAACTGGGACGCCGGCGGGGCCTTCGCCGAGGTCGCCCCGCTGCCCACCGGCATCGAGACCTACGCCTCGTTCTACCTCTCCATCACCCGCACCCCGCGCCGCGCCGAGTTCACCTGGAACCCGACCACCGGCAGGGTCGACCTGAGCTGGGACCGGGCCTGGAAGCAGACGTCCATCGACATGGCCAGGTCCATCTTCGACAAGATCAACAGCAGGGAGGGCACGATCTACCGCACCGACCTCTTCGGCGCGTACAAGATCTGGGGCGACCACCTCACCTACCACCCGCTCGGCGGCGCGGTCCTGGGGCGGGCGACCGACAACTACGGCCGGCTGCACGGCTACTCCGGCCTCTACGCCATCGACGGGTCGCTGATCCCCGGCAACACCAGCGTCAACCCGTTCGTCACCATCACGGCCCTCGCCGAACGCAACATCGAAAGGATCGTCGCCGAGGACTTCTGACGGCAGACGGAAGGGCCGGTCCGGGAGCCCCGGCCGGCCCTTCCGTACGCCGTCCCTCAGTGCGTCGGCAGCACGCACACGGTGTCGAGCCCGAGCACCCGGTTGAGCCGGCCGAACGCCAGCCACGAGCCCAGGCTCATCGTCAGCTCCACGATCTCCGCCTGGCTGTACCGCGCCGTCATCCGCGCCCAGAACTCCTCGTCGAGGCCGTGGTGGTCGAGCGCGTACCGCTCCGCGTACTCGGCCGCGAGCCGCGTCCGCTCGTCGAAGGCCTCCGAGACCTCCGTCTCGCGCCACGCCGCGACGAGCTCGTCGAAGCCCTCCTCGACCTTCTCCCCGTCCCGGTCGGTACGCCAGTCGAGACAGAAGCCGCAGCCGTTGATCTGCGCGATCCGCAGCCGCGCCGCCTCGAACTCGCGCAGCCCCAGGGTCGTGTGCGCGTACACCGACAGCGAGAAGTTCGCCGCCGCCGTCCCGATCTCCGGGACCATGTCGCCCCACACGTACCCGATCGGCTCCTGGCCCTCGGGAATGTCGATGATCACCGTGGTCTCCTTCCCAGCTTCCCGACCGCCGGCCGCAGCGGCACGTCCAGCGCGTCGTACAGTCCCGGCTCCGCCGCCACCAGCCACTCGATCGCCCCGACGAGCCGTCCCACCGCCGTGGCGTTCCCGCCCGCCGACCGGTTCTCGCCCTCGTCGGTCGCCGCCACCGTCACCTCGATCCGGGGACTGCCCTCGACGATCACCCGGTGCGCGCCCGCCCCGTCCGGCGGCACCGGCCAGTCCGGCGCGCACGAGGGGTGGATGCGGGTGACGTGCTCGATCACGATGCGGGGCTCGCCGCCGACGATCCCCTGCACCTCGAAGCGGACCGCGCCCTGCGTCCCCGCCTCGAACACGCCCATCGTCCGCGTCTTGACCGTGGACTCCAGCGGGCGCCGCTCCAGCGTCTCGCGGATCTCGTCGACCTCGGCCCCGAGCGCCCGGGCCATCAGCCGTATCTGCCCGCCCCAGATCATCGTCGGCACCGAGGGCCACAGCATGGGCGGCTCGTACTCCATCGGCCGGCCCATCCCCACCAGCTCGCGGACCGACTCCTCCTGCTCGTACGTCGAGTAGTCGAAGATCTCCTGACAGCGGATCACGTCCACGGTCGCGGCGAGGCCGCTCACCAGGAGCGGCAGCACGTCGTTGCCCCAGCCCGGGTCGACGCCCGAGACGAAGAGCGAACCGCCCCCCTCCGCCACCGCCGCGAGCACCGGGTCCCGGAACTCGGGCGGCGCGTTGCGCTGGTCGTACAGCGGGTACAGGGCGGGCGTCACCACCACCGCGCCCGCCGCCACCGCCCGTGCCACGTCGGCGAGCGCCCCGTCGGGCCGGGTGTCGCCGGAGGCCGCGTACACCACCGCCCCCGGCCGCCCGTCGAGCACCGCGCCGACGTCGTCGCCGGCCGCCACCCCGAGATCGCGGCCGAGTCCCGCGAGCCGGCCCGCGTCCCGGCCCACCTTGGCCGGATCGGACACGAGCACGGCCGCGAGCTCCAGCCCCGGATGGGCGTCCACCGCGCGAATGGCCGCGCGCCCGACATTTCCGGTACCCCACACCACCGTCCGAATCATGCGCGGAGGGTAGCGCCGGGCCCCGAAGGTTCCCAGACCCGCGACGCGATGTTCTGATGGTTCGTCAGAACTGGTTCCCCGTCAGGGCAGACGCAGCGTCACGAACGGAATCGTGTCACCCGGCAGGACGTACCGCTCCAGCTCCACGAAACCGCGCGCGAGCGCGAACCGCAGCCCCTCCCCGTTCGAGGCGAGGACCACCGTCTCCACGCCCTCGTCGCTCAGCGTCCGCGCGTGCGCCAGCCCACGCTCGTACAGCGCGGTCCCGACACCCCGCCCCCGGAACCCGGGCAGCGTCCGCGCGATCACGGTCGCCGCCGGCGTCTCCTCGTCCGGCGGGCGCACCGTAGAACACCCCACCGCCACGCCCCCGAGGTACGCGACCTCCAGCCGGTTCCGGCCGGAGCGCTCCCGGACCTCCTCGGCGGAGAGCACCGCCGTCGGGATGATCGTGTTGTGCACGGCCCGCCAGTCGGCGAGCTGCTCCTCGGTCCGCGCCCGTTCGATACGAAGATCACTCATCCCCGCAGAAAAGCGTGCCGCACCTGCCCGGTCAACCTCTTTCCGGACCGCCCGGGGAGACGGGCGTTCGTCCACCGGGAGCCGTCCGTCCGGGTGAGGGCGCGTCCGCGGCGGCAGCGCGGCCCGCCGAGCGGGTACGGATCGCTGCACTGCCCCCGGCCAGGAGGATGCCGTCCCATGCCCGTCCGCAAGGGCGCCCCCGCGCTGCTGAGCGCCGGCACACTGTGCGCGGCCCTGTTGCTCAGCGGCTGCGCGAGCCCCGCCCCGCCCGCACCCGCCGCACCACCCGCACCCGCCCCCTCGTCGTCCGCGCCGCCCGCGGGGGACAGCCGCCCCGCCCCGGGCCCGCCCGGCAGAGCGGCCAACGACCTCGCCTCCGCCCCGGTCGCCGCACCCCGGATCCCCGGCATCGGCCCCGCCACCCACGGCCTCGTGCCCGACGGCACCACCCAGGTCCTCGTCGCCACCGGCGCCACCGCCGACTCCCACACGGCCACCGTCACCCTCTACGCGCGCGACCGGGCCGGCCGGTGGACCGAGACCGCGGGACCGTGGCCCGCCCACAACGCCCTGCAGGGCTGGACCGACGACCACACCGCCGGCGACCTGCGCAGCCCCATCGGGGTGTTCCGGATCGGCGACGCGGGCGGGCTGCTCCCCGACCCCGGCACCCGGCTCCCGTACGACGAGGACGAGGAGTTCGCCATCAGCGGCACCGGCCTCTCCGGCGAACCCCTCGAAGGCTCCTTCGACCATGTGATCGCCATCGACTACAACCGGGTGCCCGGCCGCAGCCCGCTCGACAGCGAGCGTCCCCTCGGCGAGGAGAAGGGCGGCGGCGTCTGGATCCACGTCGACCACGGCGGGCCGACCCAGGCCTGCATCGCCCTGGACCGGGAGGCGCTGCGCGAACTCCTGCGCGCCCTCGACCCGGCGGCGGAACCCGTCGTGGTCATGGGCCCGGCGCCGGTGCTCGCCCGCTGAAGGCGCCCGCGCGGCGCCGCTGGTCCACCCCGCGGCGCCGGGCGTCTCTCTCGCGCTGCCGGGAGCCCCCGTCGCGGCGCGGGGAGCCCGCCTCGCGGCGCCGGGGCTTCACCGCCGCCCCGGCCGCCGCCGTCACCCACCCGGGGCGTGATGAGGGCCCCGATTCCCGGCGACGCAAGAAGTCAGTTCCCGCCGCCCGAGCCGACCGCCCCCCGGAACGAGGCCGTGTGCTCACGGACCTGCTCCGGCGTCAGATACGCGTCCGTGTACTCGAAGTCCCGCAGCGTCCCCGCCTTCGAGGCCAGGAACCCGGTCCGTACGTAGTCGTCGCCGGCGACCGCGTTGAGCAGCCAGTTCGTCATCACCCGGGTCTTGGCCACATTGGTGCGCAGCGCCGCCCAGTGGTAGCCGCGGGCGACGGCCTGGGCCGGCGCCCCGTGCAGCTCCACACCGAGCGGCTTCGACACCCCGTCCATCCCGCCCAGGTCCACCACGAGCCCCAGGTCCTTGTGCGTGTACGGCTGGGTCCGCTCGCCCCGCAGTGTCGCCACCAGGTTGTCGGCGACGGTCTTGCCCTGCCGCATCGCGTGCTGCGCGGTCGGCGGGCAGATCGCCCCCTCCCCGCCCTTGGCGAGATCGGGGACCGCCGCCGCGTCGCCGAGCGCCCACACCCCGTCCAGGCCCGGCACGTCCATCTCGGCCGAGACGACGAGCCGGCCGCGGAGGGTCTCCGCGCCGAGCGTGCCGATCAGCGGGCTCGCGGCCACGCCGGCCGTCCAGATCAGCGTCCGGCTCGGCAGCACGCGCCCGTCGGTGAGCGTCACCGTCTCCTCGTCCACCGAGGCCACGGACACGCCGAGCGACACCTCGATGCCGCGCTTCGTCAGGATGTCCATGGCGGCGGACCCCAGCTTCTCGCCCAGCTCGGGCATCAGCTTGGGCGCGATGTCCACCAGATGCCATTTGATGAGGGCGGGGTCGAGCCGGGGGTACCGCTTGACCGCGTTCGACGTGAGCAGCTGGAGGCAGGCCGCCGTCTCCGTCCCGGCGTAACCGCCGCCGACCACGACGAACCTCAGCCGCGCGGCCCGCTCCTCCTCGTCGTCGCTCGCGTCCGCCAGGTCCAGCTGGGCGATGACGTGGTCGCGGATGTAGACGGCCTCCGCGAGGGTCTTCATCCCGCGCGCGTGCTCGGCGAGTCCCGGGATGTCGAAGGTGCGGGTCACACTGCCGGGCGCGAGGACGAGATGGTCGTACGGCTCCGTCACGAACTCGCCGGAGATGGTCCGCACCACGCAGACCTTCGCCGCCGTGTCGACGCCGACCACGCCGCCCGGCACGATCCGGGTCCGGTGCCGCTGGCTGCGCCGCAGCGACAGGGCGACCGACTGGGGGGTCAGCACGCCCGCGGCCACCTGGGGGAGCAGGGGCAGGTAGAGCTGGTACGAGAACGGTGAGAGGAGCGTGATCACCGCCTCCCGTGCGGCGAGGCGTCGTTCGAGCCGCCGCACGCAGCCCACTCCGGCGAAACCGGCGCCCACCACGAGAATCCTCGGTCGCGTCACGCTGTCCGCCCTTCCGTATGAGCGTCGTTTCCCCCTTTTTATCGTGATTGGTGACGTATCGCTCTTCGGGTTACGTTGCCGAAGGAGCTCTCACGGACCCCCAGGGAAGGCGGAACGGCGCGCATGACCACCTACAAGGTCGGCTATTTCATCGGCAGCCTGTCGGAGAAGTCCATCAACCGGATCCTGTCCCGTGCGCTCCTCCGCGTGGCGCCGCCGGGCCTGGACTTCCAGGAGATCCCCATCAAGGACCTCCCGCTCTACAACCACGACTTCGACGCCGACTACCCGCCCGAGGGCAAGGCGCTCAAGGAGGCCATCGCGTCCGTCGACGCGATCCTCTTCGTCACCCCCGAGTACAACCGGTCCATCCCCGGCGCGCTCAAGAACGCCATCGACTGGGCCAGCCGCCCCTGGGGCACGAACTCCTTCACCCACAAGCCGTCCGCCGTCATCGGCGCCTCGCCCGGCAAGATCGGCACGGCCGTCGCCCAGCAGAGCCTCCGGTCGGTGCTCTCCTTCTGCAACTCCCCGCAGATGAACGCCCCCGAGGCGTACATCCAGTTCACCCCGGGGCTGTTCGGCGAGGACGGCGAGGTCACCGATCCGACGACCCAGCAGTTCCTGAGCGACTTCATGATCGACTTCAAGGCCTTCGTGGAGCGCGTCCTCACCGTCCTGCCGCCCCAGCGCTGAGCGCCCGCACGCGTCAGAGGACCGCGATCCCCAGCGGCCGCGACCCCGCCGGAAGACGGCGGGCGTCGCCGGTGTCGAGGTCGACGACGGTCAGACCGTTCCAGTACCCGTCCCGGGTGAATCCGCCCGTCACATAGGCCGTGCGGCCGTCCCGGGACACGGCCACGCTCTCGTGCGGGCCCTCCAGCGGGTAGACCCGCTCGGCACCGCCGGGTGTGCGCACCGTCAGGGAGGGCCCCTCGTCCACGGCCGGGTCGATCGGCCCGGTGCCCACGGTCAGGAGCGTCCCGTCGGCGGTCACGGTCGTGCCGTGCTGATGCGTGTTCGCGGTCATCGGCTCGATCGTGGTCCGGCCCGTCCGGGGGTCGACCACCGCGAGCCGCTCGCCCTCGAAGGGCAGCAGCAGTTTCCCGTCCGAGGGACGCACGGCCGTGTAGTGCGGCTTGAGCCAGGAACCGAGCCCGCCCTCCGTGCCGTACGGGGCGACCTCGATCCGGCGGGGCTCCAGCGTCACCGCCGTGACGACCGTGACGTCGAAGGAGTCGTGGTTCGTCGCGTACACCTCGGCGCCGTCCTTCGAGACGTCCACGTCGAACGGCCGCCGGCCGATCGGGACGACGTCCGTGACCTTCAGCGACGCCGTGTCGACGACCTCCAGGGCGCCGTCCCCGCCGGGCACGTTGACCCCCACGTACACCCGCCGCCCGTCGGGCGCGAGCGCGATCCCCATGCCGCCGCCCCGGTATTCGCCCGTCGTCACCGGCCCGGTGTCCGTGCGGTACGGAATCAGCGCGAGGCGCTCGCGGCTCGCCGTGTCCACGACCGCCACGCCCTCGGCGGTCGCCACCCAGGCCCGGCCGTCCGCGCCGACGGCCAGACCGTACGGCGCTGTGCCGGCCTGCACGGAACCGGTGGCGCCCCGCGCGGGGTCGACGAAGGTGACCGTGTCGGAGCCGAAGTCCGTGACGAGCAGGGTGCCCGGGGCGACCGTGCCGTCCGGGTTCGGCGGCACGGTGACGGGGGAGCCGGGGGTGGGCGATCCGGCCGTGGGGGAGGTCCCGGCGGGCATCCCCGAACGGCGCGCGGAGGCCGCGCCCCCGGAGCCCTGCGCGCAGCCGGCGAGGAGCACCACGGCCACCGCGCCGGGCAGGAGCACCCGGGCGGCACGGGACGGACGGCGGAACTTCGGCATGACGGACTCCTCGGTACGGCGGCCGCGCGGACGGCCCCGCCGGGGTCCGCGCCCTGCCCCCGATCCTCCGTCCGCGTCCCCGCCCGCCCGGTCCGCCGCCCGGCCCGTCCCGGACGGCGGAACGGTCGACGCCCGGGTCCACCGATCGGTTGACCCCTCGGGGCTCAGCGCTTGAGACCGTCCAGGAAGCCCAGCACCCGCTCGGCGCACAGCGCGGCCGCCTCCGGCGCGTAGTCCGGCGTACCCGGCTCGGCGAACAGGTGGGCCGTCCCCGGGTACAGGAACAGCTCCCGGTCGACGGCGCCCGCGACGAGCTCGCGCGCAGCCGTCAGGTCCCCTTCGTCGACGAAGTACGGGTCGGCGTCCATGCCGTGCACCTGTACGGGCACGCCCTCCGGCCAGGCCGGGCCGAAGGCGGTCTCCGGCACGCAGGCGCTCAGCAGCAGGGCGCCCGCGGCGCCGGGGCGCGTCTGCGCCAGCTTCTGGGCCGGCACCACGCCGAGCGAGAACCCGACGTACACGATGTCCCCCGGAAGTCCCTCGGCCGCCTTCTCGCCCCGGGCGCCGATGGTGTCGAAGCCGACCTCCTGGGCGTACCCGACGCCGGCCTCCAGGTCGTCGAACGTACGCCCCTCGTACAAGTCGGGCACGTGCACCGTGTGCCCCGCCCGCCGCAGCCTGTCGGCGAACGCGCCGACGCCCTCGGTCAGCCCGAGCGCATGGTGGAAGAGCAGTACCTCGGCCATGTCGTCATCCCCTGGGTCACCGTACGAGGCCCACCCGCGTCGCGGCTCGGGCCACTTCGGAAGGCAGCATGACGCACGCCACTGACAACGGCGCGGAGGAACAGGTCAGAGCATCGGCCGGTGCGGGACGACGGCGCCCGCCTGTCCCACCATGCCCGCGGGCCCGCCGACGCCCATGGGACCGACGGCGCCCATCGGACCGGTGGCGCCCATCGGACCGGTGGCGCCCATCGGACCCGGGGCGCCCATCGGAGCGCCCGGACCGGCGTGCGCGACGGCGGCCTGCTGCGCCGCGGGGATCCCCTGCGGAGGCATCTGGATCACGCGGCTCAGGTCCCGCAGAACCTCCTCGGCGACCTGGCGGACGTCACCGGGAACGTCCCCCCGCTCCCGTATGAGCTCGGCATAGATCGGTGCCGTGCCGTCCGCGTGGTTCATGGGGCTCGCTTCCTGTGACTGCGCCGGATCCGTCACCGACGGGCAGACGGCGAGTCTACGGGGCACCGCCGACACGCCCGGGATCGGGAGCCCGGTCGGCACCCCGCGCGCGTGCCCGCACCGGGAAATTCGCTGTTCCCCGCGGGTTTCCCGCCCGATGATGGATCATCGAACAAACGGGAGGGACCCCATGAGCCAGGACACCCTGACTCTCCATGACCTGATGCCGTCCGACGAGCTCGCCACCGCACTCGCCGACGGACACGTCACACGCAAGCAGCACCCCGAGCTGCCGCTGTCGATCTACACGTACACGCGCGCGTGCCAGTACGCCCAGCACTGGAACCGGGCCACCACCCGGTGCCGGGGGCTCGTCGCCGACGACAGCACCGGGCGGATCGTCGCGCTGCCCCTCCCCAAGTTCTTCAACCTCTCCGAGCACGCCGGCGGACGCCCCTACGCGCCCCCGCTGCCCGACGAGCCCTTCGAGGTCTACGACAAGGTCGACGGCAGCCTCGCCGTCGTCTTCCACTACGCCGACCGCTGGCACGTCGCCTCCAAGGGCTCCTTCACCAGCTCCCAGGCAGCCTGGGCGCAGCGCCGCCTCGACGCCGCCGACACCACCGGTCTGACCCCCGGCGTCACGTACCTCGCCGAGATGCTCTACCCCGGCAACCGGATCGTCGTGAACTACGGCGAGCGCCGCGACCTCGTGCTGCTCGCCGCCTTCCGCCCGGACGGCACCGAACTGCCCCTGGCCGAGGCAGCCGAGGGGTGGGAGCCCCTCGGCTCCGTCGTCCGCACCTGGCCCGCCATGGGCGTCGCCGAGCTCGTCGCCCTGACCGAGTCCAACACCCTCCCCGGCGGCCGCCGCGCCACCGGCACCGACGCCGAGGGCTTCGTCCTGCGCTTCGCCTCCGGCCTGCGCGCCAAGGCCAAGCTCAGCGAGTACGTGCGTCTGCACAAGGTGCTCACCGGCGTCACGGAGCGGGACATCTGGCGCAGCCACGGCATCCAGCGCTTCGCCGGCCTCCCGGCCGGCGAACTGGCCAAGGGCCTCGGCTGCGCGATCACCGACGTGGAGGCGTCCGGCGGGAAGCCCCTCGACGCCCTCCTCGACCAGGTCCCGGACGAGTTCGACGCCTGGGTCCGCCACGTGATCAGCGGGCTCGAAACGGCCGCGGCCGACCGCGAGCGGGCCGTCGACGAGGCCTACGCCCGCTTCGCCCACCTCACCGACGACCGGGCGGCCTTCGCCCGCGCCACCGCCGGCCTGCATGACCCCGCCCTGCGCGCCCTGCTCTTCCTGCGCCTCGACGGGCGCTCCACCGACCTCCTCGTCTGGCGTCAGCTGCGCCCCGAGGCCACCGATCCCTTCGCCCACGACGAGGAGAACTGACCGTGCCTGTCGTCCACCTCATGACCGGCCTCCCGGCCTCCGGGAAGACGACCGCCGCCCGCGCCCTCCAGGCCGCCGCCGAGGGGAGGATGCGCCGCGTCAACCTCGACGACCTCCGCGCCATGCTCGACCTCCCCGCGCCGGAGCGCGGCCGCTCCCACACGCACGAGCAGACCGTGCTCGGCATCCAGGACGCCGCGGTCCGCGCCGCCGTCGACGACGGCTTCGACGTCGTCGTCGACAACACGCATCTGACCCCGCACGTCCCCAAGCGGCTCAAGGCGGCCGTCGCCGGCCTGGCGACCTTCGTGGTCCACGACTTCACCGACGTGCCCGTCGACGAGTGCGTCCGCCGCGACGCCGCCCGCGACCGGCCCGTCGGCGAGGAGATCATCCGCATCCTCGCCGAGAAGCACGCCAAGGCCACCAGGGGCGGCTGGCGCCTCACCGCGGACTGGCTCAACGACCGCCCCACCGTCGGCGAGCCCTACGTCCCCGACCCGGCCCTGCCCACCGCCGTCATGTGCGACATCGACGGCACCCTCGCGCTGCGCGTGGACCGTGGCCCGTACGACTTCAGCCGCTGCGACCGCGACCTGATCAACCCCTCCGTACGCGACGCCCTGCGGGCCTTCCGGCACAGCGAGCGGGACCGGATCGTGCTGCTCTCCGGGCGCAGCGAGGACCACCGCGCCCTCACCGAGAGCTGGCTCGCCCGCCACGAGGTGCCCTACGACGAGCTGTGGATGCGCGCCTCCGGCGACGGACGCGGCGACGACCTCGTGAAGGCGGAGCTCTTCGACGCCCATGTGCGCCACCGGTACGCGGTCCGGGTCTCCCTCGACGACCGCGACCGGGTCGTCGCGCTCTGGCGCCGCATGGGCCTGCCCACCTGGCAGGTCAACTACGGCGCCTTCTGACGCGCCGCGCGCCGGCCGGCGGCGGGGGCGGGACCGCCCACCCCCGCCGCCGTGTCAGGATCGTGGGATGGGTGAAAAGATCATCGCGGCGTGCGACGGCGCGTCGAAGGGAAACCCCGGCCCCGCGGCCTGGGCATGGGTCATCGGCCGCGCCGACGGAGCGATCGACCGCTGGGAGGCGGGCCCCCTCGGCCGGGCGACCAACAACGTGGCCGAACTCACGGCCCTGGAGCGCCTCCTGGAGGCCCTCGACCCCGCCGTGCCCGCCGAGGTCCGCATGGACTCGCAGTACGCCATGAAGGCCGTCACGACCTGGCTCCCCGGCTGGCGCCGCAAGGGCTGGAAGACAGCCGCCGGCACCCCGGTCGCCAACAAGGACCTGGTCGTGCGGATCGACGAGCTGCTCACCGGCCGGGACGTCGACTTCGTGTACGTCCCCGCGCACCAGGTCGACGGCGACCCGCTCAACGACGCCGCCGACCGGGCGGCCAGCCACTCCGCCCGTACGCAGGAGCCCCTTGCCTCCGACGCGGGGGCCGAACTGCCCCCGGCCGAGCCCGCTTCGCGCGCCTCCACGCCCCGGGCACGCTCCTCTGCGCCCCGTACGGGCTCCGCGAGCGCGGGACGCGGATCCGCCCGCAGGAGTCGCCCGTCCGGCGGCACCCTGAACGCGAAATTCCCCGGCCGCTGCCGCTGCGGTCGTGCCTACGACAAGGGCGAGACCATCGCGAAGAACTCCGACGGCTGGGGCCACCCCACCTGCGTCTGAACCCCGGGGCCGTCCGACTGGCGGGCGGCCGCGTCCGGCCCGTGAGACCGTCCGGGCCGGGCGCACGGCAGGCTTCACCCTCGCGTGGACGCAGGTTCTCCCGGGGTTCTGTTCTCGGAGCGGTTGTGGCTGCATACTGATCCTCCTCGCACCCGGTGGCGAACCGTTTTACCTGCTCATTTGTCGTTCTCACGACACCTTCGGCACCGGACGAGAACCCCCTCCTGCTGCCGCCGCGGCCACCCCGCGGCGGGAGTCGTCCCTGCCCGTGAAAGACCCGAGGTTCCGTGCCAGTACCTGTTCTCCTGACCGGGCGCTCCGTGCGCCTGGAGCCGCTGGCGATGCGGCACGCCGAAGCCCTCGCCCGGGCCGGCGGGGCGGACCGATCGGCCTACGCCTTCACCCCCGTACCCGACGGCCTCGAATCGGCCCTCGACTACATCGCCCGCGCCCTCGCCGATCAGGCGGCAGGCCGTTGCCTGCCCTTCGCCCTGGTCAGTACGGCCGACGAGCGAGTCATCGGCTCGACCCGCTTCCTCGAACTCGACTACTGGCGGGGCCCGCTGGTCTGGCCGCCCGTCCCCGGCATGCCGCACGGCGATCCGCTGACCGCCGTCCCGGACGCAGCCGAGATCGGGAACACCTGGATCGCCGGCGACGCCCGGGGCACCGGCATCAACACCGAGGCCAAGTACCTCATGCTCCGGCACGCCTTCGAGGTCTGGGGCGTCCGCCGCATCACCATGCGCGCCGACGCCCGCAACACCCGCTCCAGAATCGCCATCGAGCGCCTCGGAGCGACCTGCGAGGGCATCCGGCGCGCCCACTCCCGAGGCCTCGACGGCGCCGTCCGGGACACGGCCTTCTACTCGATCCTCGACGAGGAATGGCCCACCGTCCGGGACATCATCGAGCTGCGCCTCTCCACCCCACGGCAGGTGCGCATCCCGCAGGACCTGCTGCCGGCCTGACCGACCGGGCACAGCCCCGCTCCGTCGACCGGAGCGGGGCTGCGCCCTTCGGCGACTCATGGTTACCTCGTGAGCACACCCTGTGAAGAGCGAGGTACGCGCGATGCGCACGAACCCGAACATCCGCCGCAGCACCGGCGCCACCGCCCTCACCCTCCTGACGGCCCTCCTCACCGCCGCCCCGGCCGCCGCCGCGCCCGGCGACATCGACACCGGCACCGCCCTCGTGGACGACTTCGACATCAGCCGGACCGACACGTTCACGGCGCCCCTCGAAGGCTGCCTCCCCGCGGACCTGCTCGGCACCGCCACCGTCACCGAACGCTCCGTCGGCCGATTCGTGCGGACCCCGGGCGCCATGGTGCTCAAGGGCACCAACTTCTTCGACTTCCGCATGACGTTCGCCGACGGCCGGTACGTCACCAGCGGCGTCGACGAGGAACGGATCAAGGCCGTCTTCACCGACCCCGGCCGCACCACGGTCGCCAAGATCGAATCCCGTGACGAGCGCACCATCCACGCCCCCGACGGCACCCCGATCGGCACCCTCTCCATCCAGGAGACCTACGACGTCGTCTTCACCGACGCCAACGGCAACGGCGAGCCCGACCCTGGCGAGATCACCACGGAACACCATCGCTTCACCCTCACCTGCGGCTGACCGGCGCTCGCGTCCCCGTCCCACCGGTGGTTCCATGGAGGTGACGGGAAGGACTCGGTGTGAGGACGCGGAGTAGCGGCCGTCACCGGACCGCGCACCGTGCAATCAGGATCCGCGAGAAGCGGATGAGTCCTTCCCGCCCCTCCACCCCGTTTCCGGAGGGTGCGACGCGTCCCGGTACGGTGGCCGGGACACAGTGTCGTGCCACCCGAAGGGACCCAGTGATCGTGGCGACCGGAACCCCCGACGTGCTCCTCCGGACAGAGGACCGCGCCGGGTTCATCACCCTGAACCGGCCCCGCGCCATCAACGCCCTCACCCATGCCATGGTCCTCGCCGTCGACGACGCCCTCACCGCCTGGGAGCACGATCCGGCCGTCACCACCGTCGTCGTCGAAGGCGCCGGAGAGCGAGGCCTGTGCGCCGGCGGCGACATCCGCGCCATCCATGACGACGCCCGCGCCGGGGGCTCCGCCTCCGCGGCCTTCTGGCAGGACGAGTACCGGCTCAACGCCCGCATCGCCCGCTATCCCAAGCCCTACGTCGCCCTCATGGACGGCATCGTGATGGGCGGCGGCGTCGGCGTCTCCGCGCACGGCTCCGTCCGCGTCGTCACGGAACGCTCCCGGGTCGCCATGCCCGAGACCGGCATCGGCTTCGTCCCCGACGTCGGCGGAACGTTTCTTCTCGGCCGTGCCCCCGGCGAGCTCGGCACTCACCTCGCCCTCACCGGCGGCCACATCGGCGCCGCCGACGCGATCCTCACGGGCCTCGCCGACGCCTTCGTGCCCTCGGCCGAACTCCCCGCCCTGGCCCGCGATCTGACGGAGCGGACTGCGGAGGAGGCCCTCGCCCGCCGCGCCGTCGCGCCGCCGGAGGGCGTTCTCGCCGAACAGCGGGAGTGGATCGACGCCTGCTACGGCGCCCCGACCGTGGAGGAGATCGTCGAGCGCCTCTTCGACACCGGTGTGCCCGCCGCCAAGGAGACGGCCGAGACCCTCCTCACGCGCTCCCCGGCCGCCCTGAAGGCGACCCTGGCCACGCTCCGCCGCTCCCGCGCCCTCGGCAGCCTCGAGGAGGTCCTCGACCTGGAGTACCGCGTCTCCTGCGCGGCCCTCGGCACCCCCGACCTCGTCGAGGGCATCCGCGCCCAGGTCGTCGACAAGGACCGCGATCCCCACTGGACTCCGGCGACCCTCGCCGAGGTCACGGAGGCCGACGTCGCCCGTTACTTCGTCGTGCCGTCGGGCGGCGACCTCGGTCTGGCCGCCGCGCTCTCCGAGACCACGTCCGCCGACACGGGTGTGCGGGGCGGCGCGTGACCGCGGACACCTCCTTCCAGCCCGTCCTCGACCGCATCGCCGAGGAGATCGCGGAGCTCACCGACCGGGGCGCCCCGGCCGACTACATCCCGGCCCTCGCGGAGGGCGATCCGCGCGACTTCGGCATGGCCGTGGCGGAACTCGACGGCACGGTCTACGGAGTCGGGGACTGGCGGCGTCCCTTCTCCACCCAGTCCGTCACCAAGGTCTTCACCCTCGCACTCGCCCTCGCCGGAGAGGGCGAGGCGCTCTGGGCTCATGTCGGCCGGGAACCCTCCGGCGATCCGTTCAACTCCCTCGTGCAGCTGGAGTACGAACACGGCATCCCGCGCAACCCGTTCATCAACGCGGGCGCCCTCGTCGTCACCGACCGGCTGCACCGTCTGACCGGCGACGCCTCGGGAAGCCTGCTCGCCTTCCTGCGCGCCGAGAGCGGCAACCCGGCCCTCGCCTTCGACGCCGGCGTCGCCGCCTCCGAGGCGGCGCACGGCGACCGCAACGCGGCCCTCGCCCACTTCATGGCCTCCTACGGCAACATCTCGGGTTCCGTCCCCGAGCTGCTGAGCGAGTACTTCCGGCAGTGCTCCCTGGAGGCCTCCTGCGCCGACCTGGCCCTCGCCACCGGCTTCCTGGCCCGGCACGGGCTCCGCGCCGACGGAAGCCGCCTGCTGACCCGCAGTCAGGCCAAGCAGGTCAACGCCGTCATGCTCACCTGCGGCACCTACGACGCGGCCGGCGACTTCGCCTACCGCGTCGGACTCCCCGGCAAGAGCGGCGTCGGCGGCGCGGTCGTCGCCGTGGTACCGGGCCGCTGCACCCTGTGCGTCTGGAGCCCCGGCCTGGACAGCCGGGGCAACTCGGTGGCGGGCGTGACCGCGCTGGACCGGTTCACCACCATCACGGGTCTTTCGGTCTTCTGAGCCCGCCGACCGGCGCGGCGTCCCGCGGTCAGCGGGGCCAGTCGGGGGCCGGATCCTCGTCGAGGAGGGGCCGCAAGGCCCCCACGACCGCTCCGACGCACACCTCGCGCAACTCGGTGCGCGTACAGGTCTCGTGGGTCAGCCAGTCCACGCACAGCACCTGCACGAAGACCAGCCAGCTCTTCAGGACGCCCGACACCGCCGCCCGCGTCCGGTCGTCGGCGAGCGGCAGCACCCCGAGCAACCGCTCGCGCAGGGCGTCGAGTTCACCGCTGATGATCGTCTGGATGAGGCGGTCGCCGGCCAGGACGCGGTTCGCCGCGAGAACGGTGTTGCGGTTGGCCGCGAAGTAGTCGATGTGCGCGTCGAGGCCCTGCGTCAGCTGCTCGACCAGGGTGTCGGCCGGGTCGAGCCGCGTCTTCGCGAGCAGCTGCTCGGAGACCTCCTGGTAGAGCGCGGCGAAGAGGTCCCGCTTGTTGGGGAAGTGCTGGTAGAGCAGGGCGCGGGAGACCCCGGCCCGGTCGGCGACCTCCTCCATCAGCACCTCGTCGTACGGCAGCGCCGCGAAGAGCCGTGCGGCGACGTCGAGGAGCTGGGCGCGGCGTTCGGCGGGGTTGAGGCGTCTGCGGGGAGGCACGCCGCCAGCTTACTTGACAGGTGTCCAGTAAGGGGCCGTACGCTGGTGCCGCTCCACTACTAGATGTGTGTCTACTTGATGGGGGTCGCGGACATGAGCAGAGCCAAGGCACTTCGGGGGCTCGCCCTGGCCATGGGGTACGCCTGCGTGGCCATCGGACTCCTCCACGTCCTGGCCGGAAACGCCGCGATTCCGGGTGCCGAGTCGGCGGGGGCGACGGTCGACAGCCTCGGCCGGTTCTTCGGCGCGATCTTCGCGGGCTACGGGCTCGCCTGGCTCTGGGCGGCGAGACGGTCGCCGATCCCCGCCGCGGCCGTACGCGCGCTCACCGCCGTGTTCCTGCTGGGGGCGCTCGGGAGGCTGCTGTCCCTCGCGGTCGAGGGACGGCCGCACTGGTTCCAGCTGGCGCTGGCCGCGCTCGAACTGGCCCTCTCCCCGCTGCTGTTCTGGCTGGCGGACGCCGACGAGAGGGCTCAGGTGGAGACCGCCTGACGAGGGTCCCGGATTCAGCGCGCCGTTCCCGGGCCGCCGAGGGCCGCCGGTTCGCCCAGGGCGCCGGCCGCCGTCCGCCAGGCCTCGGTCACGGCGCCGTGCGCCAGTTCCGTGGCGGCGGCCACGTCGTCGGGCAGGTGCAGCGGCGCACCGATGTGGACGTGCAGGCACGGCCGGCGGACGGGTGCGGTGAGCACTCCGGCGAGCTGCTTCGCCCGCCCGCCCGAGGTGATCCGCCGGGCCCCCGCCTGGCCGATCGGCACGACCGGCGCACCCGTCGCCCGGGCGAGCCGCGCGAGTCCGGTACGGAACATCTCCGGTGGGTTCTCGGCGGCGTCCCGGCGCGGCGGGATGCGCCCCTCCGCGTACAGCATCACGTGCCGCCCCGAGGCGAGCGCCACCGCCGCATGGTCCAGAGCGGCCGCCGCACGGGCCGAGTTGCGGTGGACGGGCACATGACCCTCGCGGGTCAGCGCCCGGCCGAGCAGCGGGACGCGCCAGAGCCCCGAGGTGGCGAGGAGCACGGGCTCGACGGCCAGCCGCCTGCGGAGCGCGGCGAGCACGAGCGCCGGGTCGGCGAGCGACGTGTGGTTCACGACGAGGATGCTGCCCGGCTCGACCCGGCCGGGGTCCGAGGTGACGGTCAGCCGCCCGAAGAACGGGACGACGTGGGCGGCGAGACGGCTGAGCACGGGAGACCCCCTGGAGCCGAGGCGGAACGGTGACGGAACCATCGTCCGGCGACCCGGAGGGCCGGACATGAGCATCCGTACTCAACCAAGGTGCGTACCGGGTACTCCGTCGCCCTGAGCCCCGTCCGCGGTGGCACCTGGCACGGTGACAGCCGGGGGTGGCGGGAGGGTGTTCCTGTCAGGGGGTGTCGAACCAGGACAGGGCCGCGATCCGCCAGCCGTCCGGTGTCCGGACGAACTGGATCGTCTTGGTGCCCCCGCCCCCGTAGGGCTCGCCGTCGAGGACCCCGGACTTGCGGTAGGTGCCGAACCGGGAGGCGATGTCGCCCTCGATCCGCGTCTCCTCGGAGGTCTCCCACTCGGAGAAGTCGACGAGCCGCCCGTCGGCGAGCAGCCGCTCGCGCGGCACGACGAACTCCTCCACGGAGTACGCGGTGAACGTGGGCGCCGTGCAGACGATGACCCCCTGGGGCAGGACGAGCCGCCGGATCCGGTCCACGTCGGCGGCCTTGCCGCCCCGGTTGTCGAACGCGCCGTAGAACTCGGCGGTCACCTGGTCGATCTCGGTCTTGGACATGACACGACCCTACGCCTCACCCCTCGCCGGCGAGCCGTCCCTCGCGCAGGGCGAGGACGCGGTGGCACAGGTGCCGTACGGCCGCGGTGTCGTGGGAGATGAACAACATGCCGATGCCCAGGCCGTCCTGAAGGTCCATCAGGAGGTTGAGGACGCCCGCCCGCACCGTGGGGTCGAGCGCCGACGTCGGCTCATCGAGCACCAGCAGCTCCGGTCGGCAGGCCAGGGCCCGGGCGATTCCCACCCGCTGGCACTGGCCGCCGGACAGCTCGTGCGGCAGCCGCTCCCCGAGCGCCGGGTCGAGGCCCACGCGTGCGAGGAGTTCGGCGACCCGCGCGGGCCCCTCCGTGGCCGACCACAGGCCGTGCAGCCGCAGGGGCTCGGCGAGCTGCTCGCGGATCCGGCGCCGGGGGGAGAGCGAACCGTACGGATCCTGGAACACCGGCTGGAACCGGCGGCGCAGCGGCCGGAGTTCCCGCTCCCTCAGCGCCGTCAGCTCGACCCCGTCGAAGCGGACCGAACCGGCGTCCGGACGCAGCAGTCCGAGCACGGCCGCGGCCGTCGTCGACTTGCCGCACCCCGACGGGCCCACCAGGCCGACGCTCTCCCCGGCCGTCACCGTGAACGACACCCCGTCCAGGACGGTTCGCGCCCCGCGCCGGACGACGAGGTCCCGCACGTCGAGCAGGGCGCTCACGCCGCCACCTCCCACGGGTGATGGCAGGCGACCAGCCGGTCCCCGTAGGCCCTCGGCCCCGGATCCTCGCCCCGGCACCGCGCGTCCGCGCGCGGACACCGGGGGGCGAAGGCGCACCCCGCGGCGGAAGGCTGCGGAACGCCCTCGAAGGAGGGGAGCCGCGAGCGGTGCGGCAGTCCGGCCGTCGGCAGCGAGGCGAGCAGGCCCCGGGTGTACGGAGCGGACGGCCGTCCCAACACCGCTTCGGCCGAGCCGAGTTCGACGATCCGGCCCGCGTACATCACCGCGACCCGGTCTGCGTGCCGGCGTACGGACTCCAGGTCGTGGCTCACGAGCAGCAACGCCGCTCCTGCCGCCGCGCAGCGCTCCCGCAGCAGCGCGAGGATCTGATCCCGCCGCTCGGGGTCGAGCGCGGTGGTCGGCTCGTCCGCCACGACCAGCTCCGGCCCGTCGACCAGTGCCATCGCGATCACCGCACGCTGCCGCATCCCGCCCGACAGGGCGTGCGGATACGCGGACACCGCCTCGCCGGTCAGACCGACCTGCGCGAGGGCCTGCCGCGCGACCGCCAGCGCCTCCCGCCGCCTCCGTGCAGAAGACCGTGCCGCGAAGGCCAGTTGGGTGTCGACCCGGTGGACGGGGGAGAGGGACGCCATCGCGTCCTGCGGGATCCACGCGAGCCGCCGCCCCAGGTCGGCAGCCGTGACCGGGGCGCCGCGCAGCAGCACGCGGCCGGAGACGGCGGCCCCGTGCGGGGTGAGTCCGAGGAGGGCCCGGGCCGTCAGGGACTTGCCCGCGCCGGACTCCCCGACCAGCGCGAGGACCTCGCCCGGCTGGATGTCGAACGAGACCCCGCGCACGGCCTCGGCCCCCGTGAAGGAGACGCGGAGCCCCTCGACGGCGAGCAGGGGTTCAGACGGAGGGAGCGGCAACGGACGAGGCCTTTCGTGCGGTACGGGTGTGGGTACGGGTACGGCGTCGGGCGGCCCGGCGCCCCGGGGAGCCCTGCGACAGGGAGACGGCGAGCGCGGCGAGCAGCGCGAGAGCCACGGCCGGCGCCAGCGCGGCCACCGGCGCCCGCTCGACGTAGCCGGCCGACTCGTCCAGGAGCAGCCCCCACTCGGGCGACGGCGGCTGTGCGCCGAGCCCCAGGAAGCCGAGCGAGGCGAGCGCCAGGGCCACCCCGGGCAGCCGCAGCACGGTGTGCCGGGCGAGCGGACCGGCCACCGACGGCAGGACGTGCCGGGTCCACACCCACCACGGCCCGGCGCCGAGCGCCCGCTGGGCGACGAGGAACCCGGAGGCCCGCACCTCCTGGACGAGTGCCGCGGCATGGGAGGCGAGGGGCGGCCAGGCGCCGAGCGTCACGGCGAGCGCCGCCGCTCCCGTGCCGGGCCCGGCCACGGCGGCCACCAGGAGCCCGAGCACGACCGGCGGCAGCGCGTTGGCGGCGTCCGCGAGCGCAGCCGCGGGCCCCGGCAGGAGTACGAGCACGAGCGCGACCACCAGGGCGGCGAGGGTCACGGCGGCGGCCGCGCCGACCGTCGCCGCCGCGCCGTGCCCGAGCCGGGCCAGGACGTCCCGGCCCAACGCGTCCGCGCCGAGCGGCCGTTCGGCCGACGGACCGGCGAGGCGTGCGCCGAGGTCGACGGCGTACGGATCGCGCAGCAGCCCCCAGCCGATCGCCCCGGCGAGGAGGGCCCCGAGGAGCACCGGCACGGCGACGGGAACCCGCAGGCGCCGGGGCGGCGGCAGGCTCAGCCCCGCCTCGCGCAGCGCCGGCCCGAGCAGCACCCGCCGCGCGAGCGACGCCGCTCCGCCCGCGAGCAGTCCGAGGCCGAGGAGTACGAGGACGCAGCCTTGGAGCAGCGGCAGATCCTGCGACCGGGCCGCGCCGAGCGCCGTACGCCCGATGCCCGGCACGGCGAAGACGGTCTCCACGGCGACGGCGCCCCCGGTCAGACCGACGACCACCATGCCGAACTGCCCCGCGAGCGCGGGCAGCGTCCGCCGCAGCGCGGCCGCCCGGATCCGCCCCGTGCCGACGCCCGCCCCGCGCCACAGCTCGGCCCAGCGCTCCGCCAGGACGGCGGGCAGCGCGTCGGCGACGAGCCGGCCGAGCAGCGCGCCCGCCGGAAGCCCGAGGGCGAGCGCGGGCAGCACCGCATGGGCCGGACCCGCCCAGCCCGAGGTGGGCAGCCACCCCAGCCACACCCCGACGACGATCAGCAGCGCCAGGGCCGGCAGGAACTCCGGCACCGACGTCAGCATCGCCGCCACCGCGCCGCCCGTGGCCCGCCCCCGCAGCAGCACCGGTGCGGCGAACAGTGCCCCGACGAGGAGCGCGACGAGCAGCGCCGCCCCCATCAGGGTCAGCGACACGCCGAGCCCCGCCATGACCGACGGCAGCACCTCGGCGTCCGACACCCACGAGGTCCCGAGGTCGCCGCGGAGCAGCCCGGCGGCCCGGTCGCCGAGCAGCGCCCACGGCCCGGAGCCGAGGCCGAGGTCGGCGCGGATCGCGGCGAGCGCCTCGGCGGTCGGCTCCTGCTCGGCGGACCGGGCACGCAGCACCCGCAGCGCGGGGTCCTCGCCGGACAGCACGGGCAGCAGCCCGACCAGGGCCAGGACGCCGAGGAGCGCTCCCGCCCTGATGGCGACGGCCTTCACCGTACGTACGTGTCGACGGTGACGAGTTCGCGTTCGCGCGGGTCGTGCGCGGCGCCCACGACACCGGCGGCGTCGCCCTGGACGACGCGCTCGTGCAGCATCGGCACGGCCGCGTCGGTGGCGAGCACGACGGCCTCCGCCGCGACGATCGCCCGCCGGCGCGCCTCGCCGACGGGTGCCGCCGACGCGGTGGCGAGCGCCCGGTCGACGGCCGGATCGGCGAGCTGGGAGAGGTGGAAGGAGCCGTCGCTCGCGAAGTCGCTGTACAGGTAGGCGGCGGGGTCGCCGGAGTCCAGGACGGTGGCCCGTGACAGGACGAAGGCGTCGAACTTCCCGGCCAGCGCGTCCGCTTCGACGGCGGCGTACTCGCGCACGTCGAGCCGCACCCGGAACCCGGCCCTCTCCAGCTGCTGTTGCAGCAGCTGGGCGACCTCGGGCAGCTCGGCCCGGTCGGAGAACGTGCCGATGGTGATCGCCGCGCCCTTCGGGTCGGCCGCCGGGGCGCGCCGTACCGGTGCGCGCAGCGGCGCCGCCCACGGCAGGGCGGGGCCGAGGAGCCCGGTGGCGAGGTCGGCCCGGCCCTCGTACACCCCGGTGACGAGACCGCGCGCGTCGACGGCGGCCCGGGCGGCGGCCCGCAGGCCCGCGTCCTTGAACGGGCCACGGCGGGTGTTGAGGTAGAGGGTGTTGGTGCGCGGCATCGGCACCTCGGTCAGCAGGTCCTGGTCGAGGAGTCCGGCCTGTGCGACGGGGACCGCCTCGACGATGTCGGCCTCGCCGGTGCGCAGTGCGGCGGCCCGTGCGGTGCCGTCGGGGACGTACCGGACGTCGATGCCGGTGGCCTTGGCGCGGCCGCCCCAGTACCGCTCGTACCGGTCGAGGGACGCCGACGAGGTCCCGTCGGCCCGGACGAGGACGAACGGCCCCGTCCCGGCCCCGACGGGGTTCACCGTCCGCCCCGCGTACGCCTTGGCGGCGAGGATCGCCAGCTGCGGCGAGCTGAGCCGCTGCGGTACGAGCGGGTCGGCGGCGCCCGTGGTGACGGTGACCGCACGCGGGCCGGCCGCGCGGACGGTGAGGTCGACCCCGTCGAGGATGCGGGGCTTCGGCGAGGCCCGTACGGCGGCGGTCAGGGAGCGGACGACGGCCTCGGCGGTCAGCCGTGTCCCGTCGTGGAAGGTCACCCCCTCGCGCAGGGTGAACGTCCAACTGTGCCCGGACTGCCGCCACTCGGTGGCCAGCGACGGGATCGCGTTCCCGTCGCGGTCGAGCCGGACCAGGGTCTCGGCGGTGGACCAGCGCGACAGCTTGAAGGCGTCGTCGGACAGCGGGGAGAGCCCCGAGCGGGGCGGCTGCATCATCGCGACCCGTATGCGCCCGCTCTCGCCCCCACCTCCCGCCCCGCTTCCGGCGAAGCACCCGCCGAGCAGGGCGGTCGTGGCGACCACGGCGACGACGGACAGGGGGCCGCGCCGGGAGCGGCGCGGAAGGTGCGGGGGCAGGCGGAACACAGGGGTCCTCAGGGGAGCGGTGTGCGGGGACGCCCCGACCCTAGCATTATGACAATCGTTTTCATTTAGTGGGTCGGGTCCCGCGCTCCGGGCGGATCAGCCGAGTTCCGCCTCGATCAGGTCGGCGGCGCGGAGCGTCCCGCCCTCGCGGGCCATCGACGCCTGGATCTCCCGTGCGCGGCGCGCCACCTCCGGGTCGTCGACGAGCGCGAGCACGGCCTCCCGCAACCGCTCCGGGGTGACCTCCTCCATGGGCAGATGCCGTGCCACGCCCAGGGATTGGAGCATGTCGGCGTTCCCGAACTGGTCGACGGCCTGCGGTACGGCGACCATGGGGGTGCCGGTCGCGAGCCCTTCCTGGCTGCCGCCCGCGCCCGCGTGGGTGACGAAGGCGTCGGCCTGCCGCAGGATCGCCAACTGGGGGACCCAGGAGTGCACCTCGACGTTCTCCGGCAGCTCTCCGAGCTCTTCCGGCTCGACGAACCTGCCGATCTGCAGGACCACGTGCCAGCCCGGGAGGCCGGCGAAGGCCTCCACGCAGTCGCGGTAGAAGCCGGGCTGCTTGGTGAAGGAGGAGCCGAGCGAGACCAGGACCACCTTCTCGGCGCCCGCCGGCCGCTGCCACTCGCCCTGTTCGGCGCGGGAGCCCTGGCAGGCGCCGACGAAGGTGTAGACGGACTCGTCTACCCGGTCGGCCTGCGGCTGGAGGGCCCGCGGGATGAGGACGATCGCGCGGCGCGGGCGGGCGACGAACCTGTCCGGGTCGGTGTCGATCCCGTGTGCGCCGAGCCACTCCTCGAAGCGCGCGTAGTGGGCCTTGCCGCGCGGTGAGGCCTTGAGCTCGGCGAACATCGGCTCGGCGACCTCTTCCTCGTACCCCTCCCACGGCACCAGGTTCGGCCACAGCGAGACGGCGGGGACGCCCCAGGTGTGGGCGAGGACGGGCGCCGGATAGGAGGTGATGTCGTGGAGCACCAGGTCCGGCCGGTCCCCGTCGAAGGCCTCGGTCAGCTGCGGCAGCGCCTGCATCGCGTCGGCGAGGAACGGTTCGAGGTTGTCGATCAGCTCGGTGCCCCAGCCGTCCGGGTCGTCGTCGGTCGGCAGTGTGGAGGTGTAGACGACGGGCGTCGCCCCGGTCTCCGCGACCTTCTCGGCGAAGGACGCCGGGACGGCGTAGCTGACGCGGTGGCCCCGCGCGACGAGCTCGCGGATGACCTCCAGGCTGGGGTTCACGTGGCCGTGGGCGGCGATGGAGAACATGGCGATGTGTGCGGGGGAAGGCGTGGTCATGGCGGCCACCCTAGGCGAGACGATACGTCTCGTCTAGTTTTTTCGCGGGTGCAGGCTCGGCGGCGTCCAGTCGGCGTGCCGCAGGATGGCGCGCAGGGTGACGCCGTCCGGTGCCGCCCGCATGGCCGTGTTGCGTACGGCGACGGCGACGGGATGCGCGAGCTGCTGGCCCATCCGGCCGGCCCGGCGGGCGGCGCGGGCGACGGACTGGCTGCGCGGACGCCGCTCCGCGTCGTACCGGGACAGCGCCGAGCCGACGTCGGGCGCGGCGGCGAGTGCGGCGGCCAGGGACACCGCGTCCTCGAGGGCCTGGCAGGCGCCCTGGCCGAGGTTCGGGGTCATGGCGTGGGCCGCGTCGCCCAGCAGCGCGACCCTGCCGGCGACGAAGGTCGGCAGGGGAGTGGCCAGTTCGTGGATGTCGTGGTGCAGTACGGCCTCCGGGCGGGTGGCCGCGAGAAGGCTCGGGATCGGCTCGTGCCAGTCGCGGAAGCGCCGGCGCAGCACCTCCAGCGGATCCCGATGGCGTACTCCCGGCGGGGAGTTGAGCACGGCGTGCCACTCCGCCCGCCCGTCGGCGAGGGCGATGTGCCCGAACTCGGCGCCCCGGCCCCAGGTCAGCTCGAAGTCGGACGCCAGCGGGAGGGCGGAGTCGGTGAGGGCGCGCAGGACCGTCGATCCGCTGTACGCCGGAGCCGGGTGGGCGGGGAACAGCAGCCTGCGCAGGCCGCTGTTCACGCCGTCGGCGGCCACCACCAGCTCCGCTTCCCGTGCCCCGTCCCCGGTGACCACGTGCACCCGGTCGGGGTGGGTCAGGTCCAGGGACGTCACCTCCGCCCCGACGGTCAGGCACCCGTCGGGCAGTGCCGCGCGCAGCAGCCGGTGCAGGTCGGCGCGCGGGATCCCGACGATCGGGGTGCCCAGGGCCCGCTCCAGGGCGGCCCCGTCCATCCGGGCCAGCCGGCCGCCGCCCGGGACGCGGGTGCCGCCGGTGTACTGGGGCCGGGCGGCCTCCCGCACCCCCGCGCCGACACCCAGCGCGTCCAGGGCGCGGATGCCGTTGGCGTGGAGGGAGATTCCCGCGCCGGCGTCGCCGAGGGCGGCCGCCCGTTCGAGGACGGTCACCTCCCACCCGACCCGCCGCAGCCCGATCGCCGCCGCGAGGCCGCCGATCCCGCCACCGACCACCACTGCTTTCCCGCCGTCCATGCCCGGCACCCCTCTGTCGGTTCTTCTACAGCTGTAGAAGAACCGTACTCCTCGTCTCTACAGGTGTAGAAAGGGGGGATGCCCGCCGACGCCTCCGCCCGACGCACCCTCCTCGCCGACACCGCCATCGACGTGCTCGCCGAGCACGGCATGCGCGGCCTCACCCACCGCGCGGTCGACCGGGCCGCGGGTCTGCCGCCCGGCACCACCTCCGCGTACCACCGCACCCGGCAGTCCCTCCTGACCGCGCTCGTCCGCCGCCTCGCCGAGCGCGACCAGGCCGAGATCCAGGAGGCCGGACAGCGGGCCGGGGCGCCGCGTGACCCCGAGGAACTCGTCGCCGGGCTCACCGCCTTCGCCGGACTCAGGCTCGGCGGGGAAGGCCGCCGCCGCTCCCTCGCGCGCTACGCCTGCGCCCTGGAGAGCGTGCACCACCCCGAGCTGCGGGAGATCCTCGTGCCGCGTGACAACGCGGCCCGGAGGTCCGTCGAGGACTTCCTCGCCTCCCGGGGGGTCACGGACGCCCCTGCGCGCACGGTCACCCTGCTCACCTGTGTGGACGGCCTGGTCTTCGACCGCCTGGTCAACGGCGGCACCGTTTCCGCCGAGGAGATCCGCCACCTGGTGACGGCCGCCCTGCGCTGAGGGTGCGCACACCGGGGGCGGCGGCGGGGTGAAGACTTTCCCCGGGGCTGCGGCACCCTCGCGTACCTGTGATGTGCATGCCAAGATGCGGGTCGGTCCACGACCACCGACCCAGGGGGACGCAGTGAAGACACCCGCGTACGCCACCAGGGGCGCGCTCGCGCTCGCCGGCGCCCTCGCGCTGATCATCGCCCTGCCGAGCAGCGCGCTCGCCGCACCGCCCACCGCCCTGCCCGCCAACGCCGACGGCCTGGAGGAGACCTTCCAGCCGGCCTACGACTACGACACGGACGGCTGCTACCCCACCCCCGCGATCGGACCCGACGGGACGCTCAACGGCGGGCTCAACCCCTCCGGCGCCCTCAACGGCCAGTGCCGCGACGCCTGGGACCTCACCAACACCAACGGGTACGCACGCGCGAAGTGCAACAACGGCTGGTGCGCCGTCATCTACGGGCTCTACTTCGAGAAGGACCAGGCGCTGCCCGGCAGCAGCCTCGGCGGCCACCGGCACGACTGGGAACACGTCGTGGTCTGGGTGCAGAACGACCAGGCCCAGTACGTCTCCACCTCCGCCCACGGCGACTTCGACATCTACGGCCGCGACCGGATCCGCTGGGACGGCACCCACCCGAAGATCGTCTACCACAAGGACGGCATCGGCACCCACTGCTTCCGCCCTGCGAACACCAACGACGAGCCGCCCGAGAACCACCAGCACACCTGGCAGTTCCCCGCCCTGGTCGGCTGGAACGGCTATCCCGCCGGCATCCGCGAGAAGCTCACCCAGGCCGACTTCGGCAGCGCGGTCTTCGGGCTCAAGGACGGGAACCTCGCCTCCCACCTGGCCAAGGCGAAGCCGGCCGGAATCCCTTTCGATCCGTACGCCTGAGCACGAAGGGATGAACATGCCCGGATGCCGCCCCGCCGCCGACGGCGGGGCGGCACGCTGCTGGCGTGCGAAAAGAAGACAAAAAGGTCGTTCCCGGGCAGCGGGGCGCCGTACAGGGACCCGACGCCCACCGGTTCGAGGAAACCTCGCCCGTCGACTCCCGGCCCCTGCCGAACCACCGGGCCCGCTCCGCCGAGGAACGCCTGCGGTACTGGTTCGACACCACCCTGACCCGTGGCACGGCCGCCCTCTGCGGCTGGCTGGCCCTCGTCTGCCTCGCGCTCGTCGTCCCCGTCAGCACCGTGCTGGCCTGGACCGACCAGCGCACCCCCGACTCCCTCGGTTCCCGCCTCGCCGCCGTGTGGCGCAACACCGGACAGACCATGCGCCTGGGCGGCGAGGTCGGACCCCCGCTGCGCGTCGCCCTGTCCGTACTCCTCGCCCTCATCGCGCTCTTCTACGTCTCCACCCTCGTCAGTCTCATCACCACCGGCCTCACCGACCGGCTCATCGCCCTCGACCGAGGTCACGCCAGGATCCTGGAGAGCGGACACGCCGTCGTCCTCGGATGGTCCGAACAGATCCCGACCGTCGTCTCCGAACTCGTCGCCGCCCGCACCGACCGGCGCCGCCGGGTCGTCGCGGTCCTCGCCGACCGCGACAAACCCGCCATGGAGGAGGAGTTGCGCGCCACCGTCGGCCCCACCGGGCGCACCAGGATCGTCTGCCGCACCGGCCGCCCCGCCGATCCCGCCGCACTCGCGCGCGTGAGCCCGGCGACGGCGGACAGCGTCCTGGTCCTGCCCCGTGACAACCCCCGTGACGACGCCGAGGTCGTCAAAGTGCTGCTCTCCCTCTCGGCCTCCGTGGGGGAGGCCGATCCCGTACGCGTCGTCGCCGCCGTCCGCGACGACCGCTACCTCACCGCCGCCCGGCTGGCCGGCGGACCCCGGGCCACCGTCCTCGACATGGACGACATCGCGACCGGACTCCTCGTCGACTGCGTGCGACGGCCCGGACTCTCCCTCGTCCACCAGGAACTCCTCGACTTCGCGGGGCACGAGTTCCACACCGTCCGGGATCCGGGTCCACCGGGCCGCACCTTCGACGAGGCCGCCCGTGCCTGCCCGGTGTCCACCGCAGTCGGCCTCGTCCACGGCGACGGCACCGTCACCCTCAACCCGCCCCGCTCCACCCGGATCCTCGCCCACGACACCCTCCTCGTGATCGCCGAGGACGAACGGTCCACCCGGCTGTCGGTCACCCCCGCCCCCTACGACCCGACGGCCCTCACGCACGCACCGCCCGAGACCCCGGCGGGGCCCACACGCGTCCTCCTCCTCGGCTGGAACCGCCGGGCACCCCGCATCGCCGCCCGGCTGGCGGGCAGTGCACCACCCGGCTCGGCGCTCGACATCGTGGCCGCACCGCGCCCCGCCACCCTCACCGGCATCCGCACGGTCACCGAAGCCGTCGGGGCGCGCACGACGGTGCTCCACCGGCCCTGCGATCCCACACTGCGCGCGACCACGGACGCGCTCGACCTCGCCCGCTACGACGCCGCGATCGTGCTGGGCCCCGACCCCCGGCCGGGCCACGCCGACCCGGACGACCGGACGCTCGTCACCCTCGTCCATCTGCGGGCCGGGGAACGGGCCGACGGCCTGCGTCTCCCCGTGGTGACCGAGCTGACCGACGACCGCAACCGGCTCATCGCACCGCCGGCCCCCGGAGCCGACTTCGTCGTCAGCGGCAGGCTCATCGGCCTCCTCATGGCCCAGATCTCCCAGAACCCCCACCTCGCCGCCGTGTTCGAGGAACTCCTCGGTCCGGACGGCAACAGCCTCCATCTGCGGCCGGCCGCCCACTACGTCACGACCGGACGCGCCGCCCCCTTCGCCGCCGTCGCCGCATCGGCGGCCCGCCAGGGCGCCTGCGCCATCGGCTACCGCGCCCTGGCCGCCCCGGACCACGGTCTGCGCATCAACCCGCCCAAGGCCCAGGTCCGCCACTGGCACCCGGAGGACGAGGTCGTGGTCATCGGCCCGGGGCGCCCCTGACGCATGCCCCCGGCCGACGCGTCAGGCCGGCGGCAACCTTGCAGGGGCGTGGTGACCAGGCTGCCGCCCCCCACCACAGGGCTCACAGGCCCGGCACCTGGTCACGCGCGCGCGGGACGGGCAGGGTGGCCGGGACAGCACCCGGCCACCGGAAGGGACGACGCCCCTCATGCCCCAGCAGTACGGCGACTACCAGAACGAGATCTACCTCGACGGGCTCTTCGGCGTCACGCCCACGCTGCCGATGACCTTCGCCGAACTGGAGGCGAAGGCCCGCGCGGCGCTGCCGCCCTCGCTCTGGTCGTACGTGGCCGGCGGCGCGGGCGACGAGCACACCCAGGAGGCCAACGTCGCCGCCTTCCGGCAGTGGGGGCTCGTCCCGCGCATGATGGTCGGCGCCGCCCGGCGCGACCTGTCCGTCGACCTGTTCGGCCTCAGGCTGCCGTCCCCGCTGTTCATGGCGCCCGTCGGAGTGATCGGACTCTGCGCCCAGGACGGACACGGCGACCTCGCGACGGCCCGGGCCGCCGCACGTACCGGCGTACCCATGATCGCCTCCACGCTCACCGTCGACCCCATGGAGGAGGTCGCCGCCGCGTGCGGGGACACCCCCGGCTTCTTCCAGCTGTACACCCCCACCGACCGCGCCCTCGCGGAGAGCCTCGTGCACCGCGCCGAGGAGGCCGGCTTCCGGGGCATCGTCGTCACCCTCGACACCTGGATCACCGGCTGGCGCCCCCGGGACCTCGCCACCAGCAACTTCCCGCAACTGCGCGGACACTGCCTGGCCAACTACACCTCCGACCCCGTCTTCCGGGCGCGCCTCGCCAAGGCCCCCGAGGAGGACCCGCGCGCCGTCGTCGCGGAATGGGCGGGGATCTTCGGCGAGCCGCTCCGGTGGGAGCACCTCGCCTGGCTGCGCTCGCTGACCGACCTGCCGATCCTCCTCAAGGGCATCTGCCACCCGGAGGACGTCCGCCGGGCCAGGGACGGCGGCGTCGACGGCATCTACTGCTCCAACCACGGCGGACGCCAGGCCAACGGCGGCCTGCCCGCCCTCGACGCCCTCCCCGACGTGGTCGCCGCCGCCGAGGGCCTGCCCGTGCTCTTCGACTCAGGCGTCCGCACCGGCGCCGACATCGTGAAGGCACTGGCCCTCGGCGCCACGGCGGTCGGCATCGGCCGCCCGTACGCGTACGGGCTCGCCCTCGGCGGGGCGGACGGCGTCGTCCACGTGCTGCGCTCCCTGCTCGCCGAGACCGACCTGATCCTCGCCGTCGACGGCTACCCGACCCTGGCCGACCTCCGGGTGGAGGGCGCCCTGCGGCCCGTCATGACGCACGGCGCGCCCGGGCCGCGAGGGAGGTGACGCGGCGCCGCCGTTCCTCACGCGCGCGCGTGTGCCGGTCCAGCTCCTCCATCAGGCGGCGCCCGCGGTGATCCGGTTCGAGCTCGTCGAGGACGCGGTCGATCTCGGTGAGCAGCGCGCCGTACAACTGCCAGCGCTCCGGATCGTGCGCCGCCTCGTCCTCCAGCAGCCGGGCGGTGTGGTCACGGGCGGCGCGGGCGGCCCGCAGGTCCTCGCCCAGGCGGCCCTCCGCCGCCTGGGCTCCCTCGCTCGAAGGCGAGGTGACGAGGACGGCGAAACTCACCAGGGTGTCGCCGAGGTGCTGAAAGGTCTCCCGCAGCGCCAGACCCGTCTCCCGGCCCACGAGCGAGGCCCCGCCCCGTTCCTTCGCCAGGTCGGTCAGGGAACGGGTGAGGACGCGGAGCACGACCGCGCAGATCTCCAGGGTGTCGAGGCCCGTGCGCAGCACGATCCGGTGCAGCAGCCCCTCCTTGACCCGTGGGTTGAGCCGGAGGCTGTCCTCCGCCTGCCGCAGGGCCGCGTCGACGTCCGCGACGTCGTTGTCGAGGCGCCGTGCCTCGTGCAGCCGCGCCGCCACGCGCTCCACCGGAGCGGGGGAGGAGACCGCCTCCGGAACCGGGACCGGTTCGGGCCCGGCCTCCGGCTCCGTCAGCTCCTCGCCGACGTCAAGGAGCAGCCGGCGCATCCGCCGGGCCAGGTCCACGATCGAGTCCCCGGCGGTGTCCACCCAGACCGGCGGGACGAGCACCATGTTGAAGAGCAGACCCACCACGGCGCCGATCAGGGTCTCCAGGACGCGGTCCCAGGCGGTGTCGGCGACCTGGGTGACACCGAGGACGAGCATCGCGCTGATGGCCACCTCGGGCACGAACTCCTCCACCCGCACGTACCGGCCCACGACGAGGGAGGCCAGGATGACCAGGGCGAGGCTCCACCAGCTGAGTCCGACGAGCGCGCTGAACGCGATGGCGATGAGCACGCCCACGACGACCGAGTTCACCCGCCGCAGGCTCGTCGTGAGCGTCGAGTACAGCGTCACCTGGACGACGAGCAGCGCGGTGAGCGGGGCGGTCAGCGGCGCCGGTTCCGTACTGAGCTGGAGGGCGACGACGTACGAGATCGTCGCCGCGGCCGTCGACCGCACCGTCTGCACCACCACCGGGTCCCGCCGCCACCGCTGCCACCACCCCCAGCGGCGCCACGGGCGCGGAAGGACGTGTCGGACGGAGCCGTGCGGCATGGATCCTCCTCCGGCGGTCGGGAACCTGCGGGTGCGCGTGCCCGCCCCCACGCCATCGAACCGCGATGCTCCGCGCTGCCGCGTCCACAGGCACGCCGACGCGCCGAAGACCCCGGCGCCCTGGGGTTCCGGTCATCCGGATGCCGGGGTCGATCGGTCCTGAGGGGTCAGCCCGACAGGGCGGAGGAGAGCCGCTCCACCGCCTGCTGGGCGACGGCCGTGTCCTTGCGGTCGGCCGCGTCGCGCAGGGCCCGCAGCGAGGCGGCGATCCGGCCCGCCCGGTCCGGATCCGTGCCCTGCTTCACACGGTCCCAGGTGAGTTCGAGGCTGCTCACGTCCCCGGCGATCGCGCCGGCGTCCCGGGCGGCGCCGTCCAGCGCCGACTGGCGCGCCCACAGCCCCATCCGGGCGGCCTCGACCGTCGCGAGCGGCTCGTAGCGCAGGTGCAGGTCGAGATCGTTCTGGGCGACCCGCAGCACCGCGCCACGGACGAGGTCGGCATCGCGTGCCTTGACGGCCGTGGCCAGCGAGTCGAGGTCCCGGTCCATCTGCCGGACGAGCAGCCGGGGCACCCGGTCGGCGGCCCGGTACGCGTCCCAGGCGGCCCGCACCTTCGCCACGTTCGCCTCGGTCGCCCCGGTGTGAGCCGCGCGCACGGCCGCCGACAGGGCCGCGAGTTCGGCCGGTACGGGGCCCCGGGTGACGTCCGTCGGGACGGCCAGCTCGACCGCCTCCAGGTCGCCGCCCGGCTCGTCGATGACGAACTCGCCGTAGCCGGGGGCCACGACCTTCTCCTCGTGCGTGCCGTCCATGTGGATCTCGGTCGTCGTCATCGCGCCCTCGACGGGGCCGTACGGCCCGGCGACCGTCTGCCCGACGGCCTTGACGGTGACCTCCTCGAAGACCACCCCCGGGCTGTTCTCCGGCCGGTACACGTCTCCGGCCTTCGGATGGGCAGGCATGATCATCGCGGCCGGACCCGACTTCCCGGACCGCCACGTCCCGCTGGTGTCCGCGACCACCCCGTCCTCGTAGTTGAAGACGTCCTCGCCGAGGTACCAGACCGATCCGTCGTCGGCCTGCGCGAACCAGTCGAGCGCCGCCTCCTTGATCCGCCCGTCCGAGAAGGACAGGAACTGCAGCGTGCGCGCCCGGACGGGCTCGCCGTTCACGGTGATGGTCTTGATGTCGGGCAGCAGGGTGAGCTCGGTGCGGAACGGCTTCTCGTCGACCTGACCGCCGTAGATCACCTGCTGGAGCTTCGAACTGGCATGGAGCGGGTTGGTGATGTCCGTCGGCCGGCCGAACACCGGCGTGACCCGGTCGACCCGGTCCTGCTCGGGGGCCAGCGGCAGGCACCCCCCGGCCTTCCTGCCGGTCTCGGTGTCCAGGGCCCGTACGCAGCCGCCGCTCGACGAGGGGACCCCGCTCGCGGCCCGGCCGCCGACGGCACCGGCGGTGCACGCGCCCGTCGCCAGGGCCACGACCAGGGCCGCGCTCAGCGCGCCCGCCGGATGTCTGTTCCTCATGGCTGCCTCCTCTGCCGTACTGCCTCCTCCGCTGTGATGGCGACGCTGCCACCCGGGTCCTGAAGGGAGCCTGAACGGAACTGAACCCGCTTTCAGGAGCCGTCTTCCGGCCCCGGGTCCGCCGGGAGCACCACCTCGAAGCGGGCACCGCCCAGGCGCCCGTCCGTCACCGCCGCCGTGCCGCCGTGCGCCGCGACCAGTTCGGCGACGATGGCGAGCCCGAGCCCGCTGCCGACGGCATCGCCCACCTCACCCGCATCGGTACGGTCGGCCGTCGAACGGGACCGCGCCTCGTCGAGGCGGACGAACCGCTCGAAGACCCGCTCGCGGTCCGTCGGCGGCACCCCCGGACCGTCGTCCTCCACACCGAGCACCACCCGGCCGTCGGGCAGCTCGGCGAGGTCGAAGGCGACCTCGGAGCGCGCATGCCGGGCCGCGTTCTCGCCCAGGTTGCGCACCACCCTGCCCAGGCCACGGGGGTCCGCGCGCAGCCGCGCCGCCGACACCCCCGCCGTGCCGATCCGCAGCCCGGGCGCGGCCCCCCGCAGCCGGCGCGCCTCGTCCAGGACCAGGTCGTCGAGGTCCACCGGCCGCAGCCGGGGGCGCAGCGCGTCCTCGTCGGCACGGGCGAGCAGCAGCAGGTCCTCCACGAGCCGCTGGATCCGCAGATCCTCGGCCAGCACCGTCCTGGCCAGCCGCTCGCTCGCCGTCCGGTCCGTCAGCCGCTCGGGATGGGCGAGCGCGACCTCGACGTGCTGGCGGATGGACGCCACGGGGGAACGCAGCTCGTGGGAGGCGTCCGAGATGAACCGGCGCTGGGCGCTCTGCGCCCGTTCGAGCCGGTCCAGCATGCGGTTCATCGTCGTGGCGAGGCGTCCGATCTCGTCGCGGCCGGGCGGAAGCGGCACCCTGCGGTGCAGCTCCGCCGCCGAGATCGCCTCGACCTCCCTTCGGATGGCCGCCACCGGCGCCAGCGCCCGCCCGACCGCCATCCAGGTCGTGCCGGCCACCACGACCATCAGCAGCGGCAGCCCCACGAGCAGCAGCCGGGTGACGATCCGGGTCGACTCGGCGACCGCGACCACCGTCCGCCCCACCAGTACCGTCCGGTCCCCGCCCGGCCCCGCGGCGGGCACGGCCACCACCAGGAACCGGTCCTCGTCGAGAGGCGTGCTGACGGTGGACTCGGAGCCCGGGCGCGGGTCGGCGAGGGGCGGCAGATTCTTGACGTTCGGGCTGCCCGCGACCACCTCCCCCCGGGCGTCCAGGACCTGGATGAACTCCTCGTCCGGCTCGCTCACGGCCAGCGACGGCACCCCGCGCCCCGCCTCGATGACGGCCGCCACCTGCTCGGCCCGGGTCCGCGCGGCCTGCCGCACGTCGTCGGTGAGTTCGGCCCGCATGAGCGCGACCAGGGCCACCGCTCCCGCGACCACGCCCACCGCCACGACGAGGACGGCCGCGACGGTCGACCGGAACCGCACGCCCATGGCCGCCTACCCCCCGTCGGGGGCCAGGCGGTAGCCGCAGCCCCGTACGGTCTCGATGGACGCCCGGCCGAAGGGCCGGTCCAGCTTGTTCCGCAGGTGCCGGACGTAGACCTCGACGATGTTCGGGTCGCCCTCGAAGGCGTCGTCCCAGACGTGCGCCAGGATCTCGCGCTTCGACACGGTCTCGCCGCGCCGGCGGAGCAGGAACTCGAGCAGCGCCAGCTCGCGGGCGGTCAGCTCGACCCGTACCCCACCACGGGACACCTCCTTGGCCGCCGGGTCGAGCCGCAGGTCACCGGCGGTGAGCGCGGCGGGCCGCTCGCGCGGCTCGCGGCGGAGCAGTGCCCGGAGCCGGGCCAGCAGCACGGCGTACGAGAAGGGCTTGGTCAGGTAGTCGTCGGCGCCGGCGTCGAGCCCCTCCACCTCGTCCCACTCGCCCTCCTTGGCGGTGAGCATGAGGATCGGGGTCCAGTTCCCCTCGGCGCGCAGGGTGGCGCAGACCCGGTAGCCGTTCAGGCCGGGGAGCATGATGTCGAGGACGATCGCGTCGTACGCGTGCTCACGCGCCCGCCACAGCCCGTCCGTGCCGTCCAGGGCGACGTCGACGGCGAAGCCCTCCGCCTCCAGGCCGTTGCGGAGACCCTCGGCGAAGCGCTCCTCGTCGTCCACGATCAGAACCCGCATGTGCCGATTGTGACCCGCGTCACCTGAAGCGGCGCTGAAGGGCGCGCGGTGCCGCCCGCCTCCGCGAGGGGCACCGCGCGCCCTGTCCCGTACTACGGCGTGGTCAGCGGTCCGCGCACGACGGCGGGCTCCGCGGGCGGGGTGGTGCCGTACACGTCCGGGCTGATGCGGTAGCCGCGCGCGTCCTGCTTCAGCACCTCCTTGCGGACGGCCGCGAGCTCCTTGGCCGTGAGCCGGGTGACGGAGGTCAGGGCCAGCGTCTCCGGGTTCTCCTCGCCGACGGGCTCCACCTTGATGTTGCCGACGTGGGGCGCGTACGACTTCAGCTGGTGGCCGCCCTCGGGGTCGAGCGGCGCGAACTCGTCCGTCACGAGCACGTTGTCGAAGCAGCCGGCCGGGACGCAGACGCTCTGGCCGGTCTCGGCCACCGTGGCGCAGTCCAGGAAGTCGATCTCGGGCGCCAGGCCCTCGGTGTAGGTGGGGCTGCCCACCCGCGGCCTGGCGAGCATGGCGATGCCGGCCTCGGCGCCCTGCACGCCGGAGATCCAGGTGTCGGGCGCGCCGACGAGACGGCCGTTCTCGTAGATCTCCGGGTACTCCCCGAGGCGCCAGACGTTTCCGCGCCAGTCCTGGGCGAAGAACGCCAGCTCCGACTCCTGGACCTTCTTGCCGTTGAGGTCCTGATCGAACACCACCACCGTGCGTACGCCGTCGATGACCTTCGTCAGGTCGGTCACGGTCGTCACGACGGTGTGGTCCTCACCGGCGACGTCACCGGTGAGGACCAGCCGGGTGCCGGGCCTCAGCGGCAGGAACGTGTTGTTCACCCTCGGGACGGCGGGGAAGGTGTACGGGCGAAGGGCGGGCGGATCGCCGCAGCCGTTCTGCGCGAGCGAGCCGCTCTTCGCCGCCGTGGGGGAGGCTGCCTCGGGGGTGCCGGCGGCCGACGCGCCGGGGGCCAGCAGCAGTGCGGCGACGATCGGGCTCAGCAGGGCAGCGGACGCGCGCAAGCGTCGGGGCATTCAGCTTGATCCTCTCGGTGGAGCCAGGGTGGGGCTCCACCGAGAGGCGGCGGCCCCGTCCGCCGCCTGCCTCAGTGCGTGGCGACCGCCTCATGCTGCGGCCGTCGGCGCCTGAAGCCCTTGCCGAAACGCAGGTACAGGGACGGGACGACGAGCAAATTCAGCAAGGTGGACGTAACCAGGCCGCCCACGATCACCACGGCGAGCGGGTACTCGATCTCGTGGCCCGGCCGGTTCCCGAGGAAGACCAGCGGCAGCACCGCGAGTCCGGTCGCCAGCGAGGTCATCAGGATCGGGGACAGCCGTTCCCGCGCACCGCGCAGCACCAGCGCGGGCCCGAAGGCCATGCCCTCGTGCTCCTCCAGGTGCTGGCAGTGGTTGATGAGCAGGATGCCGTTGCGGGCGGCGATGCCGAGCACGGTGAAGAAGCCGACCAGGGAACCGAGCGTGATGTTCCCGCCGGCGATCCACACCGCGAGGACACCGCCGACCAGGGCCATGGGCAGGGTGAGGAAGGACAGCAGCGCGAGACGCCAGCTGCGGAAGGACACCTGGAGCAGTACGAAGATCGCCAGAGCGGCGAAGATCGCGCTGTAGAACAGGACCCGCTGGGCGGCCTGCCGCTCCTCGTGCTCCCCGAGCAGCTCCGTGTGGTACCCGCGGGGGAAGTCGGTGGAGGCGATGGCCTCCTCGACGTCCGCGACGACGGCGCTGAGGTTGCGTCCGGAGACGCTGGCGTTCACGTCGAGGTGGCGCGAGCCGTTCTCACGCGCGATCAGGTTCGGCTGCGGCTCGATGGTCACCCGGGCGACGTCACCGAGGGGCACCGTGCTGCCGGACGGCGTGTCGATCGGGAGCCGGTTGATGGCCGCCACGCTGCTGCGGGTCTCGGGGGTGCTCCACACCATCGTGTCGTAGGCCTTGCCGCCGCGGAAGATGTCGCCGACCTCCTCGCCCGCCACGAGGGTGGACGCGGCTCGGCGGACGTCACCGGGCTTCAGCTCGTACTTCGCCGCCTTGTCGACGTCGACGGTGACCTGGACCTGCGGGATGTCGACCTGGAGGTCGGCGTGCACGTCTCCGGTGCCGGCGATCTTGCCGATCTTCTCCTGGAGTTCCAGGCCCTTCTCGCGCAGGACCTTCTGGTCCTGGCCGTAGAGACGGACGACGACCGGGTACTTGGAGCCGGTGAGCACCTCGTCGACGCGTTCGTTGAGGTACGTCTGGACGTCCTGTTCCACGCCGGCGTAACGCGCCACGGTCTCCTTGATCTTTTCGAGGGTCTTGTCGTAGTCGGCCTTGGGATCGATGCTGATCCAGCCCTCGCCGAAGTTGACCCCGGCGATCTCGTCGCCCAGGAAGGCCTGCCCGATGTGGGCTCCGAAGACGTTGCGCACTCCGGGGATGGCCCGCACCTCACGGCTCACCTGGGAGACCATGCGCTGTTCCTCCTGCACGGACGTGCCCGGTGTGGTGATGAAGTGCATCAGGAAGTCCCGCTCCTTGAAGGAGGGCATCAGGGACTGGCTGAGCTGGGGCACCAGGAGGGCCGCGACGAGCGCGAGAGCGCCGGACACCAGGTAGGCGTTCATCGGACGCTTGATGATCCGCCGGAGCCCGGCCGTGTAACCGGTCTGCAGCCAGCGCAGCAGCGGGGACTGCCGGCGTTCGACCTTGGCCTTGCGCAGCATGATCAGGCACAGGGCGGGGGTCACCGTCAGGGCCACGACCATGGAGGCGAGGATGGCCATGGTGTAGGAGACGGCGAGAGTACGGAAGAACGAGCCCGCCACTCCCTGGAGCAGGAACACCGGAACGATGGCCACGACGATGATCAGCGTCGCGTAGACGATCGGGCTCCGGACCTCCAGCGAGGCGTTCAGGATGACCTTGGCCACCGACGCGTCGCCGCCGGCTTTCCGGTGCTCGCGCAGGCGTCTGAGGATGTTCTCGACGTCGATGATCGCGTCGTCCACGACGGCGCCCAGGGCGATCACGAGTCCGGCCAGGGCCATCGTGTTGATGGTGTCCCCGCGCCAGTGGAGCACGAGCACGGCGGCCATGAGGGACAGCGGGATCGTCAGCAGGCTGATCAGCGCGACGCGCCACTCGTAGAGGAAGGCCGAGAGGACCACGACGACCATCAGGAAGCCCAGCACCAGGGCCTGCGTCAGGTTGTCGATGGCGGTGTGGATGAAGTCCTCCTGCTGGAAGACGGTCGTGTCGAACGTGATGCCGGGCAGGCCCGGTTCGAGCGACTCGATGGCCTTCTCCACGTTCCTGGTGATCTCCGGGGTGTCGCCCCAGGGCAGCTTCTCGACGATCAGCAGCAGACCGGGGTCGCCGCCGATGACCGCGTCACCGAAGAGGGGCTGGGGGGCCTCCTTCACGAGGGCGACGTCCCCGAGCCGCACGGTGCCGTCGCTCGCCGCGCGCACCGGCACCTGGGAGAGGTCGTTCGGGGTCACGACCGGCAGTACGTGCCGGATGCCGAGGCGTTGGGTGGGGGTCTCGATCCAGCCGCCGGTGCCGATGACGGAACCGGTGGTGAACTTGAGCAGACCGGAGTCGACCGAGTCGCCGGTGGCCTCCATGACGTCGTCGAGACTGACCTTGTGGGCCTGCATCCTGACCGGGTCCACCTGCACGGTCATCATCTGCAGCCGCTCGCCGAAGATGCTCACGTTGGCGACGCCGGGCACGCGCAGCAGACGGGCCCTGACCTCCCAGTACGCCGTCATGGACATGGACATCAGGGCCTTGTCGGAGTGGTCCTGCGACGACATCCCGATCTTCATGACACGGCTGGTCGCCGCGACGGGCGGCATGATCACCGGAGGGGCCGCCCAGGTCGGCAGCGAGTGCGAGACCTGCGCCACCCGTTCCTGGACCTCCTGCCGCGCCTTGAAGATGTCGGTCCCCTCGTGGAAGATCAGCTGGATCGACGAGAGCTGCGCGACGGACTCGGAGCGCAGGTCGTCGAGCGCGTCGAGACCGTTGAGGGACTGTTCGAGCGGAACGGTGACCAGGGACTCCACGTCGGCCGTGGAAAGGCCGAGGCAGGTCGTCTGGATCTCGACCCGGGGCGGCGCGAACTCCGGGAAGACGTCGACCCGCTGCTGGGGCAGCGAGGTGATGCCGACGACCATCATCACCGCGGCCGCGGCGACCACGAGGTAGCGGAAGCGCAGGCTGAAGCCGACGATCCAGCGCATCAGGGTGCGGCGTTCCTCGGTCATGAGTGCTCGCCGTCCGTCTCGTACTCGATGCCCAGCAGTTCGGCGGCCCCGACCGTCACCACGCGGGTGCCGGTCGCGAGGCCGGACGTGACGACCGCGTCGTGCTCACCGAACTGCCCCAGTTGGACGGGGGTGCGGATGTACACGAAGGGCTCCGGGTTGGTGAAGGCGAAGGTCTCGCCTTCCGGGTCGTAGACCACCGCCTTCAGCGGGATGAGGGTCCGCGCCGGCCCGGTGCCGTCCAGCGGCGCCTGCCGCAGCGGCTCCGTCGTGAGGTGGATCCGCTGGACGGTGTCCTCGGCCAGGGTCAAATGGGGGATCTTGCCTTCCGGGACCTCTTCGATCTCGGCGGGCGGCGCCTCCGTGTGCTCGGCGGCCGAGGCCGAGCTGCTGTCCGAGTCGCTGCAGGCCGAAAGGCCCGCTCCACCGGCGATCAGCAGCCCCGCGGCCGACAGGCCCACGGCCCACCGGCGCCGGGTGAGACGCCGGCGGGAACCGCTGGAGGGTGCTGCGCGCCGTTCCGTCCTGCCGTCGTCCGCGGCTGCCGCGTCCGGGGCTCCGCCGGCCGTCGCCAGACCCGGCTCCGGGCCGGTGGGACGCCGCCGGACGCCGCCGGGGGCGGGGAAGAAGCGGAGGTAGAGGGCGGGCACGATGAACAGCGTGACGAGGGTCGAGGTGACCAGGCCGCCGAGCACGACGACGGCCAGCGGGTGCAGCACCTCCATGCCCTCGACGGTGCCGAGGAAGACGGCGGGCAGCACCGCGACGGCCGTGGCCAGTGCGGTCAGCAGGACCGGGCCGACCCGGTCACGGGTGGCGTCGAGGATACGCTGCGGGTCGACGGTGCCGTCCTCGCGCGGCTCTGTCTCCTGGTAGCCGCGGACGAGCAGCACCAGGTTGCGCACGGCGATGCCGAGGACGAGCAGCAGGCCGCCGAGCGCGCCGATCGACATGATGCCGTCGACGGCGAACGCGGTCAGCACACCGCCCACGCCGGCCAGCGGCAGTGCGACTAGGACGAGCGTCGCCGCACGCCAGCTGCCGAAGGCCGCCTGCAGGAGGAGGAAGGTGCCGAGCACCGCGGCGGCCGCGAGCCCTGCGATGCGCAGGTCCTGGCTCTGCTGGTGCGCGACGTCGCTCTGCACCTCGGCGTGGTACTCGTACGGCATCGGCATCGCCTGGACGCGGTTCCTGACGTCGTCGAGCACGGAGTTCAGGTCACGCCCGCTGACGTCGGCGACGACGTCCATGCTGCGCGAGGTGGCGTCGTGCTCGATGACCGTCGGGTACGGCGTGACACGGACCGTGGCGACGTCGCCGAGGCGCACGTGGCCGCCGTTCGGCGTGTCGATCAGCAGACCTTGGACGTTCTGGGGAGCGGAGCGTGTCGAAGGCGAACCCCAGACCACGACGTCGAAGACCTTCTGCTCCTCGTAGAGGCTGCCGACCGGCAGGCCGGAGAAGTAGGTGGCGGCCGTGCGGCGGACGTCACCGGGCTTGATCCCGTGGCTCCGCGCCGCCGCGAGGTCGACCTTGACCTCGAGGGTCGGCTCCTCGACCACCTGCGGGACCTGCGGCCGGACGACTCCGGGCACCTGCGCCAGGACCTTGCTCACCTTTGCGGCCTGCTGCCGCAGCACCGTCAGGTCGTTGCCGTAGAGGCGGACGACGACGGGCGCGCCCTCGCCGTTCTCCGCCCGGACCTCGTTGAGCCGCGCCTGCGGGTAGGTCATGACCTCGCTGGCGAGGCCGGACTGGCCGTTCATGGTGCGGTGGACCGCGGCGACGGTCTTGCCGTAGTCGGCCGAGTTCTTGATGTTGACCCAGAACTCTCCGGCGTTGACGTTGACGACCTGGTCGGACTCCCTGGCGCGGCCCACGTGGGCTCCGACGCTCTCGACGCCCGGCAGGGCACGCAGGTCGTCGGCGGCCGCCTGGCCGAGGCGGTTCATCTCCGGCAGGGAGGTACCGGGCGGTGCCTCCACGTGGATCAGCAGCGCACGCTGGTGCAGTGCGGGGATCGGCGACGCGCCGTCGAGCTGCGGCCACACCGCGAAGGCCGCGCCGGCCAGCACGGCGGCCGCGACCAGCGCCCGGCCCGGCCGCAGCAGGGTCTTCGGGCCGACCTTGTCGAAGCCGCGGTGGAGCCACCCGAGCACCGGGTTGCGGTGGTGTCCGAGCCTGGTTCGCGCGAGCAGCAGGGCGGCGAGCACGGGGGTGAGGGTCAGGGCGACGACGGTGGAGGCGACCACCGCGAGCGCGTAGGACAGGGCCAGCGGCCGGGCGAACGCTCCGCCCACCCCGCTCAGGAACACGAGGGGCACGACGGCGAGCAGCAGGATCAGCGTGGCGAAGAAGGCGGGCCGCCGCACCGCCGCCGTGGCGTCGACCACGACGTCGGCCACCGACCGGCGTTCGCCGGATCTCCGTCCCTCACGCTGGAACTGGGCCTGGATGCGGTCGAATCCGATCACGATGTCGTCGATGACGGCGCCGAGGGCGATCGTCAGACCGGCCAGGACCATCATGTTGAAGGGCGAGCCGCGCAGATACAGCACCCACAGGGCGGCCATCTCCGCCATCGTGATCGAGACGAGGCTGATCAGGCCGACGCGCCAGGAGAGGAAGTACAGGCCGAGGAGCAGCGAGACGGCGGGGACGGCGACGAGCGCCCACACACCGACGTTGTCGAGCGCCGTGTCGACGAAGGACGCCGGCCGGTACACGTGCGTGTCGACGGTGATGCCGGACAGACCCGGCTGGAGCGAGGTCATCGCCTCTTCGACGGCGTGGGTGACCTCACGGGTGTTGGCGTCGGGGAACTTCTCGATCACCAGCATGATCCCGGGGCCGCTGTCCAGCGACACGTCGCCGATGAGGGGCTGGTGGTCCTCCACCACGGTGGCCACGTCACCGATGCGGAGCTGCTTGTCGCGGGTGTCCTCCAGGGCCACGGACGCCAGGTCCTGCGCCTTGGTGATGGGCAGCACGTGCTGGATCGCGAGGCGCTGGCTCGGCGTGTCGATGAATCCGCCGGTGCCCGGGGTCGAAGCCTCGACGAAGGTCAGCGGCGACACCCACAGGGCGTTGCCCGTGGTGCGGACGACCTGGTCGAGGGAGACACCGCGGCTGCGCAGCTGCTCGGGGTCGAGCCGGACCTGCAGCTGCCGGTCCTGCTCACCCCAGATGACGACGTTCGCCACGCCCGGGATGCCCATCAGGCGCGGCTTGATGTTCCAGCGCGCGAGGACGGACATGTCGATGCGGGAGACGTCCTTCGAGGTGAGGCCGATCATCATCACGCGGCTCGTCGACGAGAGCGGCTGGATCATGACCGGCTGCTTGCCCACCTGGGGCAGACCGGCGACCTGGATCAGGCGTTCCTGGACGGCCTGCCGGGCCTTCTGCTCGTTCGTACCCGGTTCGAAGACGAGGTCGACGGAGGACAGGCCGGGGGCCGACTCGGAGGTGATCTCGTCGAGCCACGCCACGCCGTTCAGGAGGTCCTGCTCCATGGGGACGGTGATGAGCTGCTCGACCTCGGCCGCCGAGAGGCCCGGCGCCTCGGTCTGGATCTGGACCCGCGTCGGTCCGAACTCCGGGTAGACGTCTGCCGACGCCGCCCGTGGGAGCTGGATGAATCCCAGGGCCATCACGGCCGCTGCGACACCGAGGATCAGGTTCCGGAACGTAAGACTGAGAGAAAGGATTCTGTGGACCACGGCAGGGTCCTGCCTTCCAGAGCGACTGCGCGCTCCACCGGCCTGCCCCCGACCCTTCTCCAGGGCCTGGCGAGAGTGGCGGACCGCGCGCCGGGCGGACGGCCTACCGGGCGCCCCCTGCGAGGGTCGTCCGTCCTGCTGCGGCATCAGTCGCCGGCGTCGACCGGCGTCGGTGAGGGTTACCGGCCGAGAAGGCCGACCTCGTACCCATGTCCGGCAAGAGCCATAAACCGGCCGAACCGTCGGCCATGTCTATAGCGGATACGTACGGCGTAAATGTACCCCGTAGGTGAAGAAACTGTCAAAGTACCCCCAAAAAGGATTATCTGCGGGATGGCCTGATTTCGCCGCTCCTGGGCGTCCGCACCGAGCGCCCCGTCCGCCTTGGCTAGGGTGACGAGAAGAGATCGAACACGACGGGGGGCTCGCGTGGGATCACCTGCCGGCAAAGGTCACCACCACACACCGGGCGGACGCCGATGGCCGGTGACCGGCGGGTCGGCGCCCGCCGCGCTCGGTCCGATCGCGGCCCTCGCCGCCCTGGGCCTGCTCGCACTCGGCGTCCGGTACTCGGGCCACACCCACCCCGCCACCGTGGACGTGTGGATCCAGCCGCTGTTGGTGGACGTGCGGCCGCCCTGGGCGTACGCCGCCGAGGCCCTCGACTTCCTGGGCGAACCCGACGGAGCGGTGCTGTCGATCGTGACCGTCGTGACCGCCTGCCTGCTGCTCCGGCAGCCTCGCGCGGCGGTGCTCGCCGTCGTCGGCGCGGCCCTGAGCGTGGGGGCGACGAAGCTGCTCAAGTCCCTGGTGGGACGCACCATCAACGGCGACAACCTGTCCTTCCCGAGCGGCCACACCGCCTTTCTCACCGCGCTCGCCCTCGTGGTGGCCCTCCTCGCCGGCGGTCGCCTCGGCCTCGGCAGGACGGCCGGCACCATGCTCGTGCTCGCCACGACCCTGGTCGCCGGCGCCGCCATGGGCTGGGCGCAGGTGGTCACGCGCGCGCACTACCCGACCGACACCGTCGGCGGCCTGTGCACCGCCCTCGTGGTGGTACCGGTGACGGCCTGGCTGATCGACCGGACCGCCGACGGCTTCCTGGGGCGGCCCGGCTGACGTCACGTCACCCGCGCCGCCCCTGACGTCACGTCAGACCAGCCGCCGGAACACGGGCTTCACCGGCCGCCCGGCCAGCCAGGGCGCGGGATCCCCGGCGTCCAGTGCCTTCCGGTACACCGCACACGCCTCGGCCACCACGTCGACCGTGCGGTCGATGTCGGCCTCGTCGAGCGCGCTGCTCACCACGAACGACGGGGCGAGCACCCCGCCCGCGAGGAGCCGGCGCAGGAACAGGGTGCGGTACTCCTGCGAGGGCCGGAGGTTCTCGTCGAGGGTGCCGAAGACCAGATTGCTGGCCCGGCCCCGTACGACGAGGTGGTCGCCGACGCCCATGCCGGCCGCCGCCTCGCGGACACCGGAGGCCAGGCGTTCGCCGAGGGCGTGCAGCCGCGCGGTGATGCCCTCCTCGACGTACGTGGCGAGCACGGCCATCGCGGCGGCGAGGGAATGGGTCTCCGCGCCGTGCGTGGTGGACAGCAGGAACACCCGGTCGCCGGAGTGACGCAGCCCGCCCCGCTCCATCAGCTCGCGCCGCCCGGCGAGCGCGGAGACCGCGAACCCGTTGCCCAGCGCCTTGCCGAAGGTGGAGAGGTCGGGGACGACGCCGTACAGGCCCTGGGCGCCCGCCTCGGACCAGCGCAGTCCGGTGATCATCTCGTCGAAGACCAGGACGCAGCCGTGCCGGTCGGCGAGTTCGCGCAGCCCGGCGAGATATCCGTGCGGAGGCTCGGTGTGGCCGGCCGGTTCGAGGATCAGACAGGCGACCTCGCCCTGATACCGGGTCAGCAGCTCCTCCGTGGCCGCCAGATCCCCGTACGGGAAGGCGACCGTGAGCTCGTTGGTCGCCACCGGTATGCCGGCGGACATAGGGGTGGTGCCGATGAACCAGTCGTCGACGGAGAAGAACGGATGGTCGCCGCAGATCGCCACCCGCGGGCGCCCCGTGACGGCGCGGGCGAGCCGTACCGCCGCCGTGGTGACGTCGGAGCCGTTCTTCGCGAACTTCACCATCTCGGCGGTCGGCACCGTGGCCAGGAACCGTTCCGCGGCCTCGACCTCCAGGATCGACGGCCGGACGAAGTTGCTGCCCCGGTCGATCTCCCGGCGCACCGCCTCCAGGACGCGCGGGTGGGCGTGGCCGAGGCTGACCGACCGCAGCCCGGAGCCGTACTCGATGTAGCGGTTGCCGTCGACGTCCCACACATGGGCGCCGCGGCCGTGGCTGATGACCGGGGCCAGCTGCTCGGGGTACTGGTCGTCGCCCTTGGCGTAGGTGTGCGCGCCCCCGGGTATCAGGGCGTGCAGCCGCTCGTTCGCCGTCCGTGACCGCGGCAGGAGAAGGTCTTCGGTGTCCATGCCGGTCTCACTTCTCCGCTTGCTTCAGGGCCTCGGCGAGGCGCGGCGCCTCCCGGTCCCGCCCGGACATCGAGGTGACCGGCAGCGGCCAGGGGATGGCGAGCTCCGGGTCGTCGAAGGCGATCGTCACGTCCTCGGCGGGATCGTGCGGACGGTCGATCCGGTACGAGGTGTCGGCGGTCTCGGTCAGCGCCTGGAAGCCGTGCGCGCACCCCGCCGGGATGTACAGGGTCGTCTGCGTCTCCCCGGACAGCTCGAAGGTGGCCACGTTGCGGTAGGTCGGGGAATCCGGGCGCAGGTCGACGACGACGTCGAAGATCCGCCCGTACGAGCACCGTACGAGCTTGGCCTCGCCGGCCCCGGACCGCAGATGCAGGCCACGCAGCACGCCGAGGCCCGAGCGGGACACACTGTCCTGGAGGAACGCGTTCGGGTCGAGTCCCACCGAGCGGACCACGTCGGCGTCGAAGGTGCGGCAGAAGAAGCCGCGCTCGTCGGCGAACGGCGTCGGCTCGAACAGGAACGCTCCTGCGATTTCCGGGACTTGGGTGGCCTTCATGGAGTCTCCTGCCGAACGGGCGCGTGCGCGTGGGGGGTTGTGTGGCGGTGGGGTTGGTCGGTCGTCGGGAACAGGGCGGCGGTCAGGGCGGTGAACTGGTGCTTGAGGCGCCGGACGGCGTCCTCGTTCCGCTCGGCGAGGGTCTGCCGCAGTTCGGCCGATCGCTTCTCCAGCAGCCGGAACTGTTCGAGCAGGCGGTCGGCGTCGACCTCACGCGCCGGATGGCAGTACGCGCCGAGGCCCATCCCCTCCATGAGCGCCTCGCTCTTCGCCGCGTAGGTGACCGCGAGCACCGGAGTGCCGGCCTTCAGCGCGCAGATCAGGTTGTGGTACCGGATCGCCACCGCACTGTCGGCGGCCGCCATCTCCTTCATCAGGTCGGCCAGCGAGGACGTCTCGGCGACGGTGACCAGCGGCGAGTCCACCGCGTCGAGGATCGCCGCGACCACCGGCGCGTCGACCGCGTCGCCGGTCAGCAGCCGGACCGTCCTGCCCTCCTCGGCCAGCGCGCGGACGAAGCGGATCGTCCCGTCGAGATACCGCCGGTGGATCTCCTCCGCCCGGGCGCGGTCGTCGTTGCCGCCGTGGAAGGCCATGACGCCGACGCAGACCCGGCCCGGCGAGGCAGGGAGCGCGGGGGAGGGCGGCGCCGGCAGGGAGAAGGCGAGGTCCGGGTAGACCTCGTCGCGCGCGGTGTCCACGCCCATCGCCCGGAGGGCGTCGCGGGCCTGGGCGTCCCGGTACGAGCGGTACGTGGCGAGCCGTGCCGCCCAGCGCACCAGGACCCGCGTCGGCCGGTTGCGGATCGCGGCCGCGCCGACGCTGACGAGCGCGACCCGGGTGCCGAACAGCCGGCCGGACGCGCAGAGCAGGAACAGCGCGTACGGGAAGCCCCACGGCCGCAGCGGCAGCGTGGCCTCCAGGACGCCCATGCCCGGCACGATCACCACGTCGTGCCGGCGCACCCAGGCGGCGGTGCGGAAGACGTCGACGAGCTTGCCCGCACCCTTCGCCGCGATCGAGCCCGCACGCGAGGCCGTCCGGTACTCCCCGCGGTACCAGTTGAGCCGTGTCGCGGGGATCCCGAACCGGGCCGAGACGGTCTCGGGTCCGCCGCACAGCGCGTCCACGACCGCCTCCGGGTGCTCGGCGCGCAGATAGCCGAGGATCGCTTCGAGCGACCCGTCGTTGCCGAGGTTGCCGGAGCCGAGCAGGCCGAACACCCCGACCCGTATCGGGATTCCGTTCCGGGGCGTCATGCCCGCCTGCCCTCGCGGCCGGCGACGAGGGCGTCGACGGAGACGGTGAGACGGGCCGGGTCGACCGGGGCACGGTCCTCGACCCGCTCGCCGGCCCCCGGCCGGGCCCGGCTGGTCGCCCACTCCACCAGGTGGCGGTAGCAGGCGCGCCGGTCGGCCGAGGACAGCGGCGCCCGCCGGATCGCGTCGACGAAACCCCACACGTACTCGGCGAGCAGCCGGGGCGTCGGGTGCAGCGGTCCGGCCCGGCGCGGGTCCAGGTTGACGCACCGGGAGCGCTTGGACGGGTTCGCCCGCTCCGCGCGGGTGGGATGGTCGCGGCGGAAGTAGAGCAGCTCCGGCACCTGGTGGAAGCGCCCGTGCAGACCGATCTCGCAGACGAACGTCCGGTCCGCGTGGTGGTAGCTGTCGAGCGGCTTCACCCGGCGCAGCACATCGGCCCGTATCACCCCGTAGAAGTCGTCGCCGCCGGGCTCGAACAGCATGCTGCGGAAGCGGACCGGGGCGTGCGGCGAGGCGGTGGCGAGTCCGTACTCGTACGGGACCTTCACCTGGCCGGCCTCGTCGATGACCGCCTGGTCGGCGTGGGCGAGGATCACGTCCGGCCGCTCGTCGAGGGCCTCCACGCAGCGGCGGATCAGGTCCCGGGCGTACAGGTCGTCGTGCGAGGCCCACTTGAACAGCTCGGTGCGGCACTCGGCGAACAGCCGGTTGTGGTTCGGCGTGGCACCGACGTTCCGGGGCAGCCGGACGTACCGGATGCGCGAGTCCTTCGCCGCGTACGCGCGGCTGATGTCCTGCGTCCCGTCGGTCGAGGCGTTGTCGGAGATGATCAGCTCGAAGTCCTCGTAGGTCTGGCCGAGCAGGGCGTCCAGCGATTCGGCGAGGTACTCCTCGCCGTTGTAGACGGGCAGGCCGATGGTCAGCCTGGGTCGGGCGGTCATGAGGTCCTCACTTCGGGGATGGAGTTGCGGTGGTGCTCGCGCAGGGCGGACCGCAGTTGCAGCCACCACACGGTCGAACTGCCCAGCGTCGCGGCGGCGACGCCCCAGGCCGAGCCGGCCGCGCCGGCCGCGACCGCTCCGCCGAGTCCGCCGGCGGCGTAGCAGACGGAGGCGAACAACTGGGCGCGCAGGCTGCGCCGGGCCGCGCCCAGCGCGCGCAGCCCGGCCGCCGCGCCGGTGCCGAGGCCGGCGCCCGCGAGACCGAGGGCGGCCGGAATGATGAGCTCGGAGGCGGAGGGCCAGACGTCGCCGAGCAGGAGCTCACCGAGCCCTTCCGGCACGAGGTGCAGTGCCGCGCCCCAGAGCACCGCGGCGGCGGCCTGACCGCCGCCGAGGACGAGGCAGAACGTGCCGAGACGGTGCGGGGCCTGCCTGAGGACCCGCGCCGCCTCCGCGACGGTGACGAGGGACAGGCCCATCAGGAGGGCGAGGAAGGGGCCGAGCAGGAGCTCCGCGCCCCGGACCGCGCCCACCGCGCCGAGCCCCGCGATCGCGCCGAGTCCGTACGCCCGCAGTTGGCCCGCGCCGCTGAGGCTGACGTTCTCGACGAGGTACCGGGAGCCGAGATCGCGCTGCTCGCGCAGCCAGCCGCGAGCCCGGCCCGGCCGGGGCCGGATCCCGGACTGGAGCAGGCCGTACGCCGCGGCCACCGCGGCGGAGGCGCCCCAGGCGAGCACGAAGGCGGCCACGCTGCCCACGTGGTCCGCCACCACCATGGCCGGGACGAGCGCGACGCCCCACACCAGGTCGTTGAGGAACGCCTTCTTCCCGGCGCCGGCGGCGAAGAAGGCGAACCGCCAGGAGTCCTGCAGCAGCAGCCCCGGCAGGACGACGCCGAGCGCGGTGAACGCGGTCCCCACGCTGCCGCCGAGGGCCAGGCCGACGAGCAGACACGCCGCGCCGACGGCGGCGCCGACGCCGAGGGCGGCGCCCGACGACCGGGCCACCGCCGTGCGCCAGGTCGCCGTCGGCACGCCGCTGAAGCGCACCACCAGGGGGTCCGTGGCCACCCCGCGGGAGATGTTCAGCACCACGCCGTAGGTGACGAAGGCCAGGCCGAACACACCGAACGCGGTCACCCCGAGGGAGCGGGCCACGTAGATGCCCACCGCGAAGTTGGACATGCTGGAGGCCGCCTGGTCGGCGAGGCCCCAGGACAGCCGGCCGACGAGCGCCCGCCTGCCGGTCCGCCGCTCCGCCGGCTCCGTCGGCTTCTCCCCCTCGGTGGTCATCGGCGTCACGCCTTGATCAGCCCGGCGGCGGCCAGGGCGTCCGCCGCCGCGGCGACGGTGTCGAACGGCATCCCGGCGCGCTCGGCGACGTCGAGCAGACCGTGCTCGCCGTCGGAGAGGCTGAGCACCCAGAGCATGGCCATCTGTGCCTGCTTGGCGTCGCTGCGGCCGCCGAGCGAGTCGTACAGCCCCCGCCGGCCCAGCTGTGGTTCGCCGTACGGGCTGAGGTTGACGTACCGCCGGTTGCGGTCCAGGACCGCGAACGCCTCGCGGCAGACGGCGAGGGTGTCCGCCATCGCCTCGGGGGAGACGAAGTCCAGGTCGTCCGCCGAGGTGTGGTACTCGGGATAGCCGGCGTACGGGGTGCGGCACAGCGAGCCCACGCCGAGGTCGAAGCCGGGCGAGCAGAACTGCCGCTCGTCGTACCCGTACGGCGTGAACTCGTTGATCGTGTGCGGCCGTTCGGAGGCGGCCAGGACATACCGCATCACCCGGTCGATCTCCGCGTCACCGCGCCTGCTCCGCTTGTACGTCACCTGGCCCGAGTCGCCCGCGCAGGCCAGGACGAGCCCGTGCCGCACGCTCGCGACCCGCTCCCTGTTGCGGGCCAGCCAGGTGATCGCCCCGATGGTGCCGGGCGCGAACAGGAACCGGTACGTGTAGTACGGCGTCCGCTCCGCCAGCTCCCGGGCGAGGAACGTCGCCACCGCGATGCCGGCCAGGTTGTCGTTGGCCAGCGACGGGTGGCAGACGTGACAGGAGACGATCACCTCGTCGGGCACCTGACCGGGCACCACGTGCTCGGCGTAGGTGAGGTGGCCGTCCTCGAGGGTGGAGTCGATCCGTACCTCGTAGTCGCCGTCCGGCAGCGCGTCCAGGGTCTCCTGCGCCAGGCAGAACCCCCAGGCGCGCTGGTAGTAGCTGGTGCGGTACGGCACGAGGTCCGGCTGGTCCGGCAGGGTGTGCAGATGGTCCCGCAGCTCGGCCAGCGGCATCGTCGCCGACACCGGCACGCTGTAGCCGAGCACGTGCAGGCTGGACGCGGCGAAGTCGACGACCCGCCTGCCCGTGGAGTCCGCGACGTACGCGTCCCGGATGTTCCACTCCTGCGGCACCGTCCAGTCGAGCACCTGCGTCCCGGTCGGCACCTCGTGCACCTGGAGCGGGATGTACTCGCCGACGATGTCCAGGGTGGCGCGCACACCGTCGCCGGTGATGGACCGGCAGAGCGGGTAGAGCCGCTCCACCAGCTCGTACATCTCCTCGCCGGGCGCGGTCATCGGCGCCACCGAAGGGTGTCGTCGACGGCACCCGCGTCGGAAGCGGCGCGCAGCACGGCGAGGCGGGTGAAGCGCTGCTCGAAGTCCTCCCGGGTCAGGCCGTGTTTCCGGTACGCCTCCGCGAGTTCGAGCGCGCCCCGCTTCACCGACCACTCGCAGTCGAAGCCGGGCAGCGCGGCACGGAACCGGGAGAAGTCCACCCGGTACGACCGCGGATCGGCACCGGTCTCCCCGGTGATCCGCACCTTCGCCCCGGACACCGCCTCGGCGACCTGCTCGGCGATCTCGGCGACCGTGACGTTGTTCGCCTCGGTGCCGATGTTGAACGCCCGGTCGTGCACGGCCTCGCGGGGCGCGGTCAGCGCGGCCGTGAAGGCCCGCGCGATGTCGACGGCGTGCACCAGCGGACGCCACGGGGTGCCGTCGGAGAGGACGAGGACCTCGCCCGACAGCAGGGCGTGGCCGACCAGGTTGTTCAGCACGATGTCGGCGCGCAGCCGGGGCGAGTAGCCGAAGGCGGTGGCGTTGCGCATGTACACCGGGGTGAAGTCGCCGTCGGCCAGCGCGTGCAGGTCGTCCTCCACCCGCACCTTGGACTCCGCGTACGGCGTCACCGGCCGCAGCGGCGCGTCCTCGGTGACCAGCTCGTCCCCGCCGGCGGCCCCGTAGACCGAGCAGGTCGACGCGTACAGGAAGCGCCGCACCCCGGCGTCGCGGGCCAGCCGGGCCAGGCGGACGGACGCGTGGTGGTTGATGTCGTAGGTGAGCTCCGGAGCCAGCGACCCCAGCGGGTCGTTGGAGAGCGCGGCCAGGTGGATCACGGCGTCCACCCCGGCCACGTGCTCGGCCGTGACGTCGCGCAGGTCCACCCGGTGCCCGGACGGGTCCGCGGGCCGCGGGCCGAGGACGGAGTCGGCGAACAGGCCGGAGTCGAGACCGACGACCTCGTGTCCGGCGGCCGCGAGGACCGGGGCCATCACGGTGCCCAGGTAGCCCTGGTGTCCGGTCAGCAGTACGCGCAAGGTTCATTCCCCCAGGTTGAAAGTGCCGAGATCGAGCGTGAGTTTGGTGACGGCGAACGCCTCGGCGTAGCGCGCGTGGCATTCGATGCCGCGGATGCGCGCGAGGCCGAGGAAGGCCTCCCGGTCGTACCAGGGCCGGTGCCGCTGCGAGGCGTAGTGCTCCTGCAGCAGCCGGACCTTCTCCTCGGCGATCTCCGGTGTCAGCGGCTGGTACGCCGAAGGCCGGCCGAGATCGCCGTCCCACTTGACGATCTCGTAGCCGAGCACGAGATGGTCGCGGAACGCCGTGGGCAGCAGTCGCGCCAGGCCGCGGTGGTCCTGGTGCGCGTCATCGGTGCGCGGGGCCAGGATCAGATCCGGGTCGGTCCGCTCGCGCAGCTCCTCGACCGCGGCCTTGGCCTCCTCCCAGTGCGCGGGCAGCCGCCCGTCCGGCAGCTTGAGCACGGTGAGCCGCAGGTCGGCGCCCGGGCAGAAGGCGGCGAGCGCGGCCCGCTCCTCCTCCTCGCGCTCGCCGCCACCGCCGGAGAGCACCAGCGCGTCGACCCGGAGGCCGGGCCGCGCGAGACACAGGGTCAGGAGCGTGCCGCCGGCACCGATGGCGATGTCGTCGCAGTGCGCACCCACCGCGACGATCCCCCCAAGGCGCCCGGCCCCGAGCCGGATCACGCCCGCACCCCCGCGCCGTCCCGCTCCCACACGGCCCACGGGCGGTCGCCGCGGGCGTACGCCTCGTCGAGCGCGGCCCGCTCCTTCACGGTGTCGGTCGGCTTCCAGAAGCCGCGGTGCTGGTACGCCACGAGCCGGCCCTCCTTGGCCAGGCCGGCGCACCCGTCGGCGACCAGGTCCCCGCCCTCCGGTATGTGGTCGAAGACCTCCTGGCGGAGCACGAAGTAGCCGCCGTTCTCCCACAGCGGCATGTCGCTCACCGCGGTGATCCCGCCCACCAGACCGTCCTCGGCCAGGTCCACGCAGTGGAACGAGGACTGCGGCGGCACCACCATCATCGACGCGCCCGCGTCACGCCGGGAGAAGCGGTCGATCATCTCCGGCAGCGGGGCGTCGGTGAGCACGTCGGCGTAGTTGGCGAGGAACATCTCGTCGCCGTCCAGGTGGTGCCGCACCCGGCGCAGCCGCTCCCCGATCGGCGACTCGATGCCGGTCTGCGCGAACGTGATCGTCCAGTCGGATATGTCGGTGGACAGCAGCTCGGTCCGCCCGCCGCGCAGCACGAAGTCGTTGGACGTCGTCTCCTCGTAGTTGAGGAAGAAGTCCTTGATGTGGTGCGCGCCGTACCCCAGGCACAGGATGAACTCCGTGTGCCCGTAGTGCGCGTAGTACCGCATGACGTGCCAGATCAGCGGCCGCGGACCGACCATCGCCATCGGCTTGGGCACGTCGTCGGAGGTGCCGTTGCGCATCCGCATCCCGTAACCGCCGCAGAACAGTACGACCTTCATCGCTCGACCTCGACAATGCTCAGTTCCGGGATGGGGAAGACAAGGCGGCCGCCCCACTCGTGCACGAAGGACAGCTGCTCGACCAGCTCCGCCCGCAGGTTCCACGGGAGGACCAGGACGTAGTCCGGCCGGTCGGCGGCGATCTGCTCGGGCGCCAGGATCGGGATGCGGGTGCCCGGGGTGAACCTCCCGTGCTTGTACGGGTTGCGGTCCACCGTGTACGCGAGCAGGTCGGGCCGGATGCCGCAGTGGTTGAGCAGCGTGTTGCCCTTGCCCGGGGCGCCGTAGCCGACGACCGTCTCGCCGCGGTCCGCCGCGTCGATGAGGAACCGCAGCAGGTCCCGCCGCACCTTGGCCACCCGGGCGGAGAACTCGGCGTATCCGGACAGCTCCTGCAGCCCGGCGGCCTTCTCCCGGTCGAGGACCTCGGCCACGCGGGCCGTCGGCTCGCCGGCCGTCTCGGCCGGCCGCGCCCACAGCCGGATGGAGCCGCCGTGCGTGGGCAGCAGCTCGACGTCCACCAGCGTGAGCCCGCCGCTCGCGAGCGCCCGGATCGCGGACGCGACCGTGTAGTACTGGAAGTGCTCGTGGTAGATCGTGTCGTACTGGTTCTCCTCGATCAGCGTCAGCAGGTGCTGCACCTCGATGGAGACCCAGCCGTCGTCGGCGACCAGGGCGCGCAGCCCCTGCGTGAACCCGACGACGTCGGGGATGTGCGCGTACACGTTGTTGGCCACGACCAGGTCCGCCGGGCCGTGCTCGGCGCGAACGGCCGCACCGGTCTCCGGGGACAGGAACTCCGTGAGCGTGGGCACACCCGCGTCCCGCGCCGCGGCGCCGACGTTCACCGACGGCTCGATGCCCAGGCAGCGGATCCCGCGGTCCACCACGTGCTTCAGCAGGTAGCCGTCGTTGCTCGCCACCTCGACCACGAAGGCGTCGGAGCCCAGGCCCGCCCGCCGCACGGCGTCGGCGACGAACACCCGCGCGTGCTCCACCCAGGAGGTCGAGTACGAGGAGAAGTACGCGTACTCCTTGAACGTCTCCTCCGGCGAGATCAGCGGCGGGATCTGCGCCAGCCAGCAGTCGGTGCAGACCCGGAGGTGCAGCGGGTACGCGGGCTCCGGCAGGTCGAGCCGGTCCGCGGCGAGGAAGCTCTCGCACGGCGGGGTCGCCCCCAGGTCGACGACGCTCGCCAGCGCCGCCGAACCGCACAGTCGGCATCGTGTCATTTCTCCTGCCCCCCATCTCCGCCCGCGCGGGTGACCCGTCGCGAGTCGGCGTCGTCGTTCCCCACCGGCGGCGCGCCGTGCACGCCGCCCGACCGCCCCGCGATCGCGGAGCGGTACTCCTCCACCAGGCGCGCGAGGCCGACGGCGGGGCTGAACCCCTGCTCGTACCGGCGCCGGGCCGCCCGGCCCATCTCCTGGTTGCGCCCCGGGTCCGCCGAGATCCGGCGGATGCGGGACGCGAGCGAGGCGGGCTCGCCCGGGCGGTGCAGCAGCCCGGTCACCCCCTCCTCGACGAGGTCGACATAGCCGCCGTGACCGGCGGCGACGGCCGGCACCCCCGCCGCCATCGCCTCCCCGACCACCAGGCCGAAGGTCTCCCTGGCCAGCGAGGGAGCCACCACGGCGACCGACCGCGCGGTGACCCGCCGGCACTCCGACGGGTCGAGCAGACCGGCGTACCGGACGTCGTCCCGGCCCGCCGCCCACGCGGTCACCTCCCGCTCCATGGGACCCGAACCGGCGAGCACGAGCGGCACGCCCACCCCGCCGTCCGCGGCGAGCTCGTCCCACGCGGCCATCAGCACCCGTACGCCCTTGGCCTCCGAGAGCCGCCCGAGGAAGAGCAGATGCTCCCCGGCGCCCTCACGGACGAGGCCGGGCTCGGGCACGAAGTTGGGCTTCACCGTCAGCCGCTCGGCCGGCATGCCGGAGCGCACCAGGAGGTCGCGCTGCGTCGCGGAGATGCAGAAGAACCGCTCCACGCCCGACCACCACCGCCGCCGGTTGACCGACAGACCGACCGCCAGCGGAACCGTCGCGAGGCGTGAGTCGCGGTAGCAGCCGTGCCGGATCCCGGGCAGCGACGCCTTCGACCCCACGCACTCGGTGCACGGCCGGCCGTCCCGGTGCAGCGTGCCGGGCGGGCACACCTGGGCGTAGTTGTGCAGGGTGGCGACGACGGGGACGCCCGCGTCGGCGCAGGCGGCGAGGACCGCGGGGGACAGGAGCGGGAAGACGTTGTGGACGTGCACCACGTCCGGCCGCTCGGCGCGCAGCCGGGCGGCGAGCTCCGTGCGCACCGCCGGGTTCCACGGCACCAGCAGCGGCACCGCGGCCTTGCCGAGCAGGGACCGCCCGGCGATGTCGTCGCTGCGCCGCTCGAACACGTCGACCCGGTGGCCCGCCGCGCGCAGCAGCCCCACCTCCTCGTCGACGACGCGGTTCTCCCCGCTCGGCTGCGCCGAGGAGTAGCGGTTGTGCACCACAAGGACATGCATGCTCAGGTCACCTCCGGGCCCATCGCGGGATACGCCGTCGAGGGATCTCGACGGTCGGCAGCAGGGGCGCGGCCGCGGCAGGCGCCACGAGCAGCGAGGCGGCCAGGGTCAGATGCAGCAGATACGCGGAGGCGTCGCCGAGACCGACCTCGGTGTACGAGGAGAGCGCGCAGTAGCTGATCAGGAAGATGGCGCAGGCCCTCGGCAGGGACGGCGGCCGCAGCAGCGCCACGGCGCCGAGGACGAGGATCATCGCCGCCACGATGGTGACGCCGAGGAGACCCTGCTCGTCGTAGACGGCCAGCCAGCTGTTGTCGATCGGCAGCCCGTCGAAGGACTTGTCGCCCAGGCCCGTGCCGAACACCTTCTCCCCGGTCGTCCGGGGCGCCGCGAGGAGGGCGTCCCAGACCTTGGCCCGGCCGGTCAGGTTGGCGAAGTTCTCCTGGCTCTGCCCGCGCAGGAACCATGCCCGCAGCGCGGAGCTGAACACCACCGCGGCCACCGCGGCGCACACCACCGCCCAGGCGAAGAACCGGCGGGCCGCCGCACTGGTCAGCACCAGCGAGCCGATCGCCAGACCCAGGCCGATGAGCAGACCGAGCGTGGCCGTCCGGGTGTGCGTCATCGCGAGCAGCACGAGCGACGGCACGATGACCACCGCCGCGCCGGTCCCGGTGGTCTGCCGGCCGATCAGGAGCAGGACGGTGAGCCCGATGATCACCGCGGAGTACTGACCGATCTGCGGCGGCGTGAGCGGCCACAGCGCCCCGACGAGCCGCCCGCCGTAGTACTCGGGCATGGCCGTGGCCGGTGACACGGCCAGGCCCGCGGCCACCAGGACGAGCACCGCGAAGTACATCCGGACGTGGTACCGGACGAACGTCAGGCCGCCGTCCCACCAGCGGCTCAGCAGCCACAGCGTGCCGACGAACAGAGCCAGCCGGAAGCAGCGGAACAGCGCCCCGAACCCGACCACCAGCTGCACGCTGGAGATCAGACTCGGCACGAGCAGCAGGGTGAGCAGGAACACGAAGGCGCTCGGCCGGACGCGCAGCCGCAGGTTGAGCGCGAGCGCCAGCAGGAACGCCGCGACCAGCGCGCCCATCGTGGCCATCTGGATGAGGGAGCGGGGGATCGTGAAGACGGTCTTCGCCCCGGCGGAGCCGAGCGTGTTGAGGGCGAGCAGCGCCCAGACGACCCCGACGGTCCTCGGTGTGCCGGCGGGACCGGGTGCGGCGCCGGGCAGCGTGCCCGCCGTGTCCCGTCCGCCCGGCTTCAGCGTCTCGGCCATGTCACCCACCGGCCTGTGCGTCGAAGGTGCTGCCCGCGTCCTGACCGTACGGCGCGCCCCGCCACTGCCCGGAGCCGAGCTTCCGGCTCGAGTCGTGGGCGACGAAGCTCCACGGCCCGCGGTAGACGTTGTCGTACCAACGGTTCTCCTGCCGGAGGGTGATCGCCTCGGCGACCCGCTCGCCCAGGTACGGCGACCAGTCCGGCGAGGTGCCGTCGTTGGCGAGGACCGCCATGCGGCCGCACTCCGCCGCGCACCCGACGACGGAAGGGTCGAGCGTGAAGCGGTTGTCGTGGATCTCCACCCGCCGCGTCTTCCAGCGGCAGTCGTCGTACAGCGGTGCGGTGGCGATCCCCGGCTGCGCGCAGCGGGCCTTGTCCTTCACCAGCAGGGTGCAGTAGTCGGTCGAGGTGTTGGCCGGGCTGTTGCAGAACCGGTCGGCGTCCTCCCACAGGGTGATGCCGTTCCAGTTGTCCTCCAGCACGTTCCGGTAGATCTCGATCCTGTCCGTGCGGGCCCGGACCCGTGGTTCGCCGCCGGCCTCGGAGACGTAGACGGTCGCGTACGGGAAGTCGTCGCCGGCCTCGGCCTCCTTGCGGCCCTCGACCCGGTTGTTCCGCCGGATCGTGTTGTTCCGGATGACGGCGTTGTAGCTGGTCTCGTACATCAGCGCGGCACCGTCGTTGTCCTCCAGGACGTTGTCCTCGAAGAGGAAGTCGTTGTTGTTCGTGTCCGCCCACAGGCCGGCCCCGCGGTTGTCGTGCACCCAGTTCCCCCGGACGTCGGCGCCGTCGACGGCCCAGAACTTGATGCCTCCGCTGCAGCCGCAGCCGGGCTGCCGCCGCTCCCAGTCGTCGGTGTTGTTGCCCACGATCTCGTTGCCCTCGACCACGAGACCGCGGATGGAGTCACCCGTCTTGTAGCCGTTCATGCCGTACTGGCCGTTGCCCCGCACACAGCTGGCACGGAGCTGCTGGCGGGCCCCCGCCATCAGTCCGGCGCCGGAGTTGTGCTGGATCGTCGTGTGCTCGATCACCCACCCGTCGGCCATGTCGTGGTTGACCACGCCCTCGTCCTTCGGCGCGGTGAACCCCTGCACGGTCAGGTGGCTGATGGTGACGTCACGGGCCGTACCGCCGAACGCGTAGTGGTTGGTCTTCCGGCCGTCGAGCACCGCGCCCGGCGCGCCGAGGTAGCGGTTCCCCTGCTTGGCCATGACCTGGGCGTAGGGGTCCGAGGTGAGCGTGTGCGTTCCCGGCAGCAGCCAGAACGTGGTGTTCGGGGGGCTGTCGTCGGTCTTCGCGTCCAGGTCGCCGACGACCGCCGGGTCGACCGTCACCGCGCCCGGCGGCGCCTGCGCCGGCCCGGTCGCGGGCCTGTCGCAGACCCGGGCCACGGACGCGGCGGGAGCCCCGGAACCGGAGGGCGTGCCGGACGCCGGAGGCGCACCGCCCCCGGCCTTCGCCGGCGCGTCCGGCGCGCTCGTGCAGCCGGTCGCCGCCGACAGGACCAGCGCGAGCGCCGCCGCCGGCAACGCCCAGCGCCGCCTCTCGAACACCAAGCCCCCCTCCTAGCCGCTGAATCCGAGTACGGTCGTGAACTCCTGCATCCCGTCGGCGAAGCCGGTGCCGACGAGCGTGGTGGCGGGCTCCTTGCGGCCGAAGCCGGGGGAGTACCAGCCCAGCGGCGGCGCGGTCTCGCCGCGGTGCGCCCGCCAGGACAGCTCCCCGGGCAGGTCGAGCACCGCCGAGCGGTCCTGGCCGTCCACGGTCCAGGTGAGCACCGCCCGGTTCCCCACCAGGTCCGCGGCGATCGCCGGGCCGAGGTGGAACGCCAGCCGCACGGGCCCGTTCCCGCCGCGGACCTCGTCGACCACGAGCAGCTCCCGGCTCGCGGCGGTCAGTTCCACCCGGCGGCGGTGCACGACGGGCCCGTAGCCGTCGTGCTCGGCCGACCAGCGGGCCACGCCCCCGCCCGCCGTGTCCGCGACCAGGACGCTGGTGCGGGCGTGCCGGGTCCACAGGAACGGGCCCCCGGAGACGGACTGGTCGGCGCCGTCCCACTGGAGGGTGTTGTGGCCGAGGGTGGAGCGGAAGTACTGCCGCCACTCGGGCTGGCCGTGGTAGCAGAACGTCCCCGGGTCGGCGAGGACGTCGACCCCGTCGTGCCGGACCTCCACGGACAGCGCGTCCGCGTGGGCGTGCGCGGCGATGGACAGGAAGCCGTGCGGACCGCCGTCGCAGCGGGCCCAGATCTCACCGGGACCGCGCAGGACGGTCATGCCCGCGTCGGCGAAGTGGTCCGGCCGGCTCGCGGGCCGCGCCACGGTTCCGCCCTTCGCGTACGGCCGGAGGAGCGAGGCGAGCAGCGGGGTGCGCACATCGGTGGCGGTCACCTCGGGCCACCAGTCGAGCCGGCCGAACACGGCGTCACCGGTGGCGAGCAGGGAGGCCCACCGGTCGGTGTCCGGTCCGTCCACGATCAGACCGTGCCCGTCGTCCGCGTCCCCCTGGCGCGGCGGCCGGAGCCGGCTGTCCACGACGGCCGCGAGCGCGTCGGTCATCCGCAGCAGCACCAGCCGGACCGTCGAGGGGACGGGCACACCGGCGGCGTCCGCCTCGGCGAGCGCGGCCAGGCCGAGTTCGAGGACGAGGCCGTGGTACTCGCTCGCCAGCTCGCGGTTGAGGCCGGAGAGGAAGGTGTTGCCGCGCAGGTGCCGATCGAGGGAGCGCAGCGCGTCGGCGCGCCAGCGCGCCGAGGAGGGGAACCAGCCGAACGCGCACGCCGCGGCCAACTGCCCGGCGGCCTCGGCGATGACGTGGTTGTTCGCCGAGGAACCCCGGCTGGGGAACGCGGCCAGCCAGCGCTGGTGGTGCCAGATCTGGCTCACCGCCACCGGGTTGTCCTCGAAGAGCCCGGCCGCGCCCGGCCAGCCGTCCAGCAGCCGCCGGATCCACACCCAGGACAGCAGCCGGATCCCCAGCTCGATGCCGCTGATCCAGTGCACACCGCGCAGCGGCGGGTTGGCCCCCCACCAGGACCGCAGGTGCTCGGCCACGCGCTCGGCGTAGCGCTCGTCCCCGGTGACCGCGTAGGCGGCGGCGAGGACGGTGAGGTACTGGTGCCGGGACGGCTCCCAGATCTGCTTGATGTCCCCGGACGCCTCCTCGTCCCGGTACGGCACGTCGAAGGCGTACCCGGCAGGAGCCCGGCGCCCGGTCTTCGGGTCGAGGAACCAGTCAGGGGCCACCAGGTCGTCGCGCTCCACCCCGAAGTACTCGGCCAGCCCCGCCATCAGCCGGTCCGCCTCGGCCACCAGACGCTTCGCGGCGTCCGGCGCCACCGCGGCGAGCGCCCCCGGGGGCAGCACCGCGGTGAACCGGGCACCGGTCACGGCCGGGGACTGCGGGCGTGCCGAGCGCCACCGGCGCCGGCGCAGCGTGTCGCCCACCCGGCCGCCGACCTCCCGCGGGCCCATCCGGGAGAGCCGCCGCAGGTACCAGGCCGCGCTCATGCTCATCGCGCCCCCGCCAGCGTCACCGGAGCACCGGAGGCCAGACCGGTCTGTACGGCGAGGGTGGCCGCCGTGGTGGCGACCAGGGACTCCAGCGGCACCGGCATCGGACCGCCGGTCCGCACGGCCCTGACGAACGCGGCCAGTTCGGCGTTCTGCCCCTTGTCCCGGGCCTTGGGCAGCCGCGAACTGACCCACTTCTCGGGGCCGGCCGCGCCCTTCTTGAAATACACCGAGGCACGGACGAAGTCGTCGAGCCGCAGCACCTTGCCGTCCGCGACGAGGTCCAGCGTCTCCTTGGGGAAGCCGGGCGCGCCGTTGGTGACGTAGGCGATCGTGGCGGTGGACCCGTCCGGGTAGCGCAGGACGACCTGGAGGTCCTCGTTGCCGGGGGCGGCGGTCGCGTACACCGAGACCGGGTCGGCCCCGAGGAGCCAGCTCGCGGTGTCGATGAAGTGCCCGCCCTCGCCGGCGAACCGCGAGCCCTCGGTGCCCTGCCGGAGGTACCAGCTGCCGTGCTCGAGCCGGCCCGCGTTGACCAGGTAGCGGAGGCTCGCAGGACCCGTCCGGGTGCCGAACCGCTTGCCGGCCTCCTGGAGCAGAGGCGCGAAGCGGCGGTTGAAGCCCACCTGCAGCCGGTCGTTTCCGGACTCCTCCACCGCGGCGACCACCCCGGCCAGCTCGTCCTCGTCGAGCGCCAGCGGCTTCTCGACGAACACCGCCTTGCCGGCGAACAGCGCCTTCTTCGTCAGTGCGGCGTGGGAGCTGTGCCGGGTGACGACGAACACCGCGTCGATCGTCGGATCGCCGAGCACGGCGTCGAGATCGGTGGTCGCCCGGGTGAAGCCGAACTTCCGCTGCGCGTTGGCCGCGGACAGCGCCGTCGTGGTGACGACCGTGGACAGCTCGACGCCGTCGCGCCCCACCAGGTGCGGAAGGAGCATCGACGTCGCGTAGTTGCCCGCCCCGACGAACGCGAGGCGCACGGGCGACTTGGCGTACCGGGTCCGCGCGGGCGCCGCGTCGCCGCGCCGCACCTCGGGCACGGCCACCGACGGGGCCTCCGCTTCCCCCGCCCCCTCGTGGTCGGGGTAGCGGAACAGAACCGCGACGGCCTTCAGCTCGCCGTCCTTGAGGCTCTGGTACGTCTTGACGGCGTCGTCGAAGTCGGCGATGTGCGAGATCAGGGGCTCCACGTCGACGCTGCCCCGGGCGAGGAGGTCGAGGAAGCAGGCCAGGTTCCGGCGCTCGGTCCAGCGCACGTAGCCGATCGGGTAGTCGCGGCCCTCCAGCTCGTACTCCGGGTCGTAGCGGCCGGGGCCGTACGAGCGGGAGAACCGGACGTCGAGCTCCTTCTCGTAGTACGCGTTCCACGGCAGGTCGAGCCGGCACTTGCCGATGTCGACGACCCGCCCGCGGTCCCGGCTCAGGTGGGCGGCCAGCTCGACGGGCTGGTTGCTGCCCCCGCCGGCCGCCAGGTACACCTGGTCCACGCCGTGACCGCCGGTGAGTTCGGCGACGGCGGCCTCCACGGCCGGGGACGCGGGATCACCGCAGGCCTCGGCGCCCAGACGCTCGGCGAGCTCGCAGCGCGCCGGGTCGGGGTCGGCCCCGACGACGCGGACGCCCGAGGCGGTGAGGAGCTGCACCACCAGCTGTCCGATGAGGCCGAGGCCGATGACGAGCGCCACCTCGCCGAGCTGCGGCTCGCCCTGGCGGACGCCCTGGAGGGCGATCGACCCGACGGTGCCGAAGGCCGCGTGTCGGGGCGCGAGGCCCTCCGGCAGCGGGGTGTAGAGGTTCTTCGGCACCCAGTTCAGCTCGGCGTGCAGCGCGTGCTCGTTGCCCGCGCAGGCCACCAGGTCGCCGACCTTCACGTCGTCGACCCCGGCCCCGACCTGCTCGACCACCCCGCACAGCGAGTAGCCCAGCGGCGTGTACGAGTCGAGCTTCCCCATCACCTTGCGGTAGGTGGCGGGCACCCCGTTGACGGCGACGCTCTGCATGACCTTGGCCACCTGGTCCGGACGCGAGCGGGCCTTGCCCAGCATCGACATGCCGGCCTCGGACACCTTCATCAGCTCGGTCCCGGTGGATATCAGCGAGTACGCGGTGCGGACCAGCACACCCCCCGGCTTGCACCCCGGCACCGGCACGTCGAGAACCGCCAGCTCGCCGCTCTTGTAGTTCTGCACAACCTGTTTCACCAGAAGTCCCCTTGTTTCTACGCCGTCTGGCGAACGTCCCGGCCGGCCCCGGAGACCATGCCGCGATACCAGTACTCGAGGGTCAGCACATGCCACAGATGCTTGGAGAAGTCCCGCTGCCCGGCGGCGTCCTCGGCGACCATGCGCGCCAGCGCGTCGCGCCGCAGGAACCCCGACTCGACCAGCACGCCGTCGTTGACCACCTCGCGCACCAGCGGCGCCAGGTCCCGGCTCATCCAGGCCCGCAGCGGGGCGCTGAACAGGCCCTTGGGCCGGTACACGATCTCCCTGGGCAGGATCGAGGTGGCCGCCTCCTTGAGGACGGCCTTGCCCTGCCGGCCGACGATCTTGCGATCACCCGGCACGGCGAACGCCGCCTTCACCACCTCGACGTCCACGTACGGCACGCGCACCTCCGTCGACGCGGCCATGCTCGACCGGTCCGTGTAGGCGAGGTTGAGGCCCGGCAGGAACATCCGGGCGTCACCCAGGCACATGCGGTTGACGAAGTCGTCGAGGTCGTTGTCCTCGTAGACGTCCGCGTGCTCGGTCAGCACGTCGTCGACCGTCCCCGCCAGGTCCGGATCGACCAGGGACAGCAGCTCCTCCTGGTCGTACATCGTGTAACTGCGCCGGAACGCGGTCTCCTCCGGCAGATCCGCGAAGGACAGGAACCGCTTCGCGAAGCGCACCGACCGGTACCCCCGGCGGGCCGAGGCGACCGGCAGCCGGTCCACGGCCCCGGCCAGCCCGCGCCGCAGCGGCCGCGGGACGCGCTGGTAGCGCAGCGCGATCAGGTTGGCCAGGTGCTTGCGGTATCCGGCGAACAGCTCGTCGGCGCCCATCCCCGAGAGCATCACCTTGACCCCGGCCTCCCGGGCGGCCGAGCAGATCAGGAACGTGTTGATCGCGGCCGGGTCGCCGATCGGCTCGTCCAGGTGGTACGTCATCTGCGGCAGCAGATCGAGCACGTTCGGCGCGATCTCGATCTCGTGCAGATCGACGCCGAACCGCTCCGCCACCTGCCGGGCATAGCGCAGGTCGTCCGGCATCGCCTCGAACCGGGCGTCCTCGGCGCGGAACCCGATGGTGTAGGCGGAGATCCCGGGCTGGTCCCGGGCGGCCAGCGCGGTCAGATAACTGGAGTCCAGACCCCCGGAGAGGAACGTCGCCACGGGGACGTCGGAGAGCAGATGGCGCCGGGTCGACTCCTCGACGACGGCGGCGACATCCGGCAGCTCTCCGGACCGGGCCCGCTCCCTGCCCTCGGCGGCCACGTCCCTCAGGTTCCAGAACCGGCCGCGCTCCACCCGGCCGTCGGGCCGCAACCGCAGCCAGCTGCCCGGCGGCAGCTTCTCCGCCTCGCGGAGCGCGCAGCGCGAGTCCGGCACCCAGTAGTAGAGGAGCGAGGCCACCAGGGCCGCGTGGTCCACCTCCAGCGATCCACCCGTGGCGGCGGCGAGCGCCTTCAGCTCGGAGGCGAACACCAGGCCCTCACCGCGCCGCAGCAGGAACAGCGGCTTGATGCCGAGCTGGTCGCGGGCGAGCACCAGCTCACCGGTCCGCTCGTCGAAGACCCCGAGCGCGAACATGCCGCGCAGCCGGGGCAGGCAGTCCGTGCCCCAGCGCCGCCACGCCTCCAGGAGCACCTCGGTGTCCGACGTACCGCGGAACCGCACCCCGGCGGCGGCCAGTTCGGCACGCAGCTCGGGCGCGTTGTACAGCTCGCCGTTGTACGTCAGGACGAGGCCGCCCGAGGCCATCGGCTGGGCGCCGGTCTCGGACAGGTCGACGATCGCCAACCGCCGGTGCCCCAGGTGCACTTCGCCGTCCCCGACGGGATGGCTGTACCGGCCCGCTCCGTCCGGACCGCGGTGGGCGAGGGTGTCGGTGAGCCGGTCGGTCACGGCCTTCCCGTCCGGCCACCGGTAACTGCCCGCGATGCCACACATGGCTACCGCACCTCCTGGTCGTTGTCCGGGACCCGCGCGGCCCACATCGGCACCCGCTCCGTCCGCCACCGGCCCTCGCCCACCGCCCGAACGGCGTGCGAGGCACCCCCGTCGCGTCCGCGCAGCGCGGTCTGCGGCCCGTCCCACAGCGTTCCGTCGGTCCGGTCCCGCGCGTCGGGGTCGATCAGCACCACGCCGATCACCGCGATCCGCTGCTCCGCGAGCTGCCGCGCCACGGTGTGCAGCCAGGCCGCGCTGCCGTGTCCGGCGCGCACGACGAGCACCGTCCGGGTGCCGAGGTACCGCAGGTCGGTCCAGGCCGTGCCGGGCGCCACCGAGCCGACGCCGATCCGGCGCTCCTGATGCGAACCGGCCGCCGCCCGCTCGCTGCCGACGACGACGGGGTCTCCCGGGGCCGGCCGGTGTCCGGCGAGCTCCGGACCGGGCAGGCCGTCGACGACGACCATGGGCCCCTCCGCGTTCAGCGCCCGGCCGAGCTCCAGGGCGAGCTCGCTCGTACTGCGCGCGCAGCCCAGTTCGAGCAGCGACATCGGTTCCGCCGAGCCGCGCACGGCGCGGGCCAGCGAGGTGGTGAGCCTGGCCCGCGCCGCCCGGGTCCGTCGCCGCCCCCACCACCGGGCGGGCCGGCGGGGCAGCTCCGCGACGACCGAGGCGCCGAGGTTCGCCGCGATCTCCCGGCGCAGCACGGGGCGGTCCGCCACCACCGAGCCGACCGCGGCCACCGCGAGCCCGAGCGCGAGCCCGAGAGTGAGACCGATCGCCGCGTTGAGGGCGGCGGTCTTGGGCAGGGAGTGCCGCAGCGCACGCGGCGCGTCCACGATCTGCGTACCGGCGATGAGATGCGGCGTGCCGATCCGCGCCTCGGCCGCGCGCTGATCGAAGTCGGCGATCCGCGAGGTGAGTTCGGCCCGCCGGGAGTAGAGGGACTCGGAGCCCGCCGAAGCGTCGGGTCCAGTGTCCGACGATCCGTCCGCGATCGCCTTGTTGACCTGCGCGAGTTCCTCGCGCATCCGGTCACGCTGGTCGAGGAGGGCCTTGGACTCGGCGTCCGCGGCCTCCTGTATCCGGCTCAGATGGTCCGCGATGAACGCGTCGGCCAGCGCCCCGGCACGGGCTATCGCCTCCGCGTCGCTGTCGCCGGTCGCGCTGATCTGCAGCACGTTGTTGGTCAGACCGACCCCCTCGTACTCCTTCATGAAGTCCTCCGCCTTCACCGGGGACTTGAGGGACCGCAGGGCCTGACTGGCGATCCGCGTGGTGCGCAGCAGCTCGACGTCGGTACGGATCAGCGTTCCGGGGTCGCTCGGCTGGTCCTCCCGGTGCGCGACCAGCAGCTTGACCACCGCCGTGGGCCGCGGCGGAAGCAGGATCGCCGACGCGGCCCCGAGGAGCAGCCCGACCAGCGCCAGGGAGCCCCAGAGGCGGCGCCGTCTGCGCACCGCCACCACCAGCACGTGCAGGTCGAGCAGTGGAGCGGCGGCCGACGACTCCGAAGTCGTACTCGTCGTCACCCTGAACCTTCCGTCGTGTCGTTGGCCATCACGAATGCCGGTGTGACGGTGTGCCGGGAACGGCCGGCGGACCGTGCCGAAGGGACCCGGACCGGGCCGGCGAGGACGACGCCGACGAGCTCGTGCCGGGCGTCGGCGCAGGCCTCGGCGATGCCTGCGAGCTCGCCCGCGGTCCAGCTGCCGGCGCTGAGCACGACCAGGGCACCGGACTCCTTGTCCCGGTCCGGCACCATCGGCCGGGACACCGAGACCCCCACCACGCGCAGCACCGGGTCGCCCCCGGCCTCGGCGACGAGCTGCCCGGCGGCCCGCCGGGCGATCTCGTCACCGTCCGGAACGAGGACGAGGAGCCGCCCGGGGGTCTCGATCCGGTCCCGCAGGCGGGCGTACACCCGCCGGTAGCGGATCCGCCGGCTCGCCTCGTCCCCGGAGGCCCGCGGGGCAGGGATGTCCCACCGCACGTCGACGCCGAGGAGCCGGCGGAACCAGGTCCGCGGGCCACGGGCCCCCGGCCGGTGCGTGAACCGCTCGCCCGGTACGTCGACGGCGCCGAGGAGCACCGACCCCAGCGCCGCGGCGATCTCCGGTTCGGTGCGCAGCCGGCGGCTCATCCGTGCGGCGACGAGATGGCCGATGAACGCGACCAGGAAGAACAGGGCCGCCCCGGCGGCGACGAGCTGCGTCCTCGTCGGCGGTGCCTCACCGGTCGGCCGCGCCGCCGACCCCATGACGACCATGCTGGCCTTGCTGGTCGCAGGACCGGCCTGATCCAGCTTCTCGATGGCCTCCTGGAGCGAGGTCCGCAGCTTCGCGAGCTCGGTGCGGGTCTGCACGCTCTCCACGGACCGCCCCGGGCCCGCCTCGTCGGCCAGCTCGGTGATGCGGCGGTTGGTCTGCGTCACCGACTTGCGCAGCGCGTCGACCCTCGCCGCCGCCTCGGGGTCGCTGCTGTCCCCGACGATGTCCGCGGCGAAGGCGACGAACTGCCGGGCCACCTCGTCGGAGAGCCGCTGGGCGCGCTCCGGGGTGTCGGCCGTGCCCGAGATCTTGATGATGTTGCCGTCGGCCGCCTCGGCGCTCACCCGCTCCTTCAGCTCCAGGCCGTCGACGCCGGCCCAGTTGAGGGCGGCGGCCGCGCGGTCGACCACCACCGAACTGGTCGCGACCTGCGTCTGGGTCAGCAGCTCGCGCTCCTCCCACGACCCCGGCAGGAGCACCGAGGCCGAGGTCGTGTAGCGCGGCGGGAGCAGCAGAGACGTGCCGTAGCCGACGAGGGCGCCCACCATCGCGAGGATGGTGAGGAAGCGCCCGCGCCGGCGGAGAATCCGCCCGACCGTGACCAGGCGTATCGTGTCATCGCTCAACGGCGCGGCCTCTTCCGTCCCCGGTTCGGGCCGCCCGCCGACAGCGGAGCGCGGTCACGGCAGGCGGCCGCGTAGGCGGCGAGCAGAGACTGCTGGGAGTTCCGCCAGGAGAGCGGTCCGCCGATCCGCTCCTGGCCGATCCTGCCCATCCGCTCCCGCTCCTCGGGATCGTCGAGGAGCAGCGCGATCAGCTTGGCGAACTCGGCCTCGTCGTCGGCGGGCGCGTACACGGCGGCGTCACCGGCGGAGACGCGCGCCTCCCGGAGGTCGAACGAGACGATCGGCCGGCCCATCACCATGTATTCCAGGACCTTGTTCATGGTCGACACGTCGTTGAGCGGATTGCGCGGGTCGGGGGAGAGGCACACGTCCGCGGTGGACAGATAGCGCGCCAGATCCGCGTCCGGTATGCGCCCGGTGAACTGCACCTGCTCCGACAGCCCGAGCCGCCGGGACAGCGCGACCATCGCGTCGAAGGCGTCGCCGGCGCCGACGAACACCGCGTGCCAGTCGGTCCGCCCGAGCTCGTCGCGCAGCTTCGCGAGGGCCCGCAAGGCGTAGTCGACGCCGTCCTGCGGACCCATGACGCCCAGGTAGCACAGCAGATGAGGCTTGCCGCGCTTGAGCTCCGGCTCGGCCGGCACGGGGTGGAACCGGTCGGTGTCGGGTGCGCTGCGCACCACGAAGACGTCCTCCGGCCGCCGGCCGCCGCGGCGCACCGCGACGTCCCGGTAGCTCTCGTTCGTGGCGAGCACGATGTCCGCGGCCCGGTAGGTCGCCCGTTCCAGCGCGCACACGCCGCGGTAGAGCAGGTCCTTGCCGCGGTCGAACCGGGAGAGGTACAGCTCGGGCACCAGGTCGTGCTGGTCGAAGACGAACCGGGCCCCCTGCCGCTTCAGCCACAGGGCGGGCAGGAACAGCAGGTCCGGCGGGTTGCAGGCGTGGACCACGTCGACCGGGCCGACCTTGCGGGCCAGCCGGACCGTGTGCCACAACGCGGTGCCGTACTCCCGCAGATAGCCGGCCGGCCCTCCGGTCGCCGCGCGCAGCGGGTAGCGGTGGATCCGCACCCCGTCGATCACCGCCTCCGGCTCCGTGTCCCGCTTCTCGCCCCGGGGGCAGATGACGTGCACCTCCCAGCCCGCGTCGCGCAGCGTCGTGCACTCCTGCCACACCCGCCGGTCGAACGGCACCGACAGGTTCTCCACCAGGATCAGCGCGCGCCGGGGAGCCCCGACGTCACTGGTCGTCTCACCAAGCAAGGCCCACGTACCCCGGTTCGGCCCGCCGCGCCTCGGCGTCGGGAAGGTGGATGAGGTCGACGATCACCGGGCTCTCGCCGTGCGGCAGCGCCGCGAGGACGGCCGGGTCCCTGGTCCCGACGAGGCACACCTCGGCGTGCTCGAGCACCTCGTCGACGGACTGGGCGAGCAGCTGCGCGAGGTGCGGCAGCCGGGTCTCGATGTACTCCCGGTTGGCGCCGAGCAGCCGGGAGAGGTTCACGTTGGGGTCGTAGATCCGCAGCTCGTACCCCTTGCCGAAGAGCCGCTCCGCCAGCTCGACGAGCGGGCTCTCGCGCAGGTCGTCGGTGCCGGGCTTGAAGGAGAGGCCGAAGATGCCCACCCGGCGCTTTCCGGTCCGCTCGACCAGTTCCACCGCGCGCTGCAGATGGTCCGCGTTGGAGGGCAGCACGTGGGAGAGGATCGGCACCGAGACGTCGGCCCGCTGCGCCGCGTGGACGAGGCTGCGCAGGTCCTTGGGCAGGCAGGAGCCGCCGAAGGCGAAGCCGGGCCGCAGATAGGCGGGGCTGATGTTCAGCTTGCGGTCGGCGAGGAACACGTCGATCACCTGGTGCGAGTCGACCCCGAGCGCCTGGCACACCGCACCCAGCTCGTTCGCGAAGCCGATCTTGAGGCCGTGGAACGCGTTGTCCGCGTACTTGATCGCCTCGGCGGTCGGGACCGGCACCCGGAACACCTCGCCGGGCAGCCCCTCGTACAGCGCCGCCACCACGTCGCCGCTCGCCGCGTCGAGCTCGCCGATGACGGTCTTCGGCGGGTCGAAGAAGTCCCGCACGCTCGTGCCCTCGCGCAGGAACTCGGGGTTGACCGCGACCCCCACGTCCACCCCGGCCGTGCCGCCGACGTACTTCTCCAGGATCGGCACCAGCAGGTTCAGACAGGTGCCGGGGAGCATCGTGCTGCGGAAGACGACGGTGTGCCGCCCGCCGCGCTCGGCCACCGCGGCGCCGATCTCCTCGGTGACCCGCTCCAGATAGGTGGTGCACAGGCTGCCGTTGGGCTCCGACGGCGTCCCCACACAGACCAGTGACACGTCGCTGGCCGCGATCGCCTCGCGGACGTCGGCGGTGGCGCGCAGCGCGCCGGTCCGCACGACCTCGGCGATGAGCTCACCGATCCGCTCCTCGACGACCGGGGCCTTGCCGTCGTTGACCAGGTCGACCTTCACCTGGTTGACGTCCACCCCGATGACCTCGTGCCCCAGGCTGGCCAGGCACGCGGCCGACACGCAGCCCACGTAGCCGAGCCCGAAAACGCTGACTCTCATGACTCGTTCCTCCCCCCAGGCAGGCCCTCCCGGCCTGCGGTCCACGTGCCGGCTCGACGGTCCCCGCGCATCAGTAGGCCCCCTGCCCGTACAGCACCGCACGCAGCGTCTTCCACAAGATCACCGTGTCCAGGGCGAGCGACCAGTCCTCCACGTACCGCAGGTCGAGGCGCACCGCCTCCTCCCACGACAGGTCGCTGCGCCCGCTGATCTGCCACAGACCGGTCAGGCCGGGCTTGACGAGCAGCCGCCGCCGGACGTCCGGGCCGTACGCGGCGCACTCCTCCGGCAGCGGAGGCCGCGGCCCGACGAGCGACATCGAACCGGTGAGCACGTTGAACAGCTGCGGCAGCTCGTCGAGCGAGTACCGGCGCAGCACCGCCCCCACCCGGGTCACCCGCGGATCCCGGCGGAGCTTGAACAGCAGGCCGGCGCCCTCGTTGCGGTCGGCCAGCGCGGCACGCGCCCGGTCGGCCCCGACGACCATGGTGCGGAACTTGAGGATGGTGAACTCGCGGCCGTCCTTGCCGACCCGGCGCTGGCTGTAGAGCGCCCCGCCCCGGCTGTCCACCAGGACCAGCAGCCCGACCAGCAGCATCAGCGGCGCGAACAGCAGCAGCAGGAGGGCCGCACCCACGCGGTCGACGACGCCCTTGATCGCCCGGCGGCCCCCGGTGAACGTCGGCATGCTGACCCGCAGCAGCGGGATCCCGAGCACCGCGTCGACGTGCAGCCGCGGACCGGCCACCTCCATCAGCACGGGCGCCACGACCATCTCGGCCTCGCTGCCCTCGAGGTTCCACGCCAGCCGCTGCAGCCGGTCCGGCGACCAGTGCGGGTCCGGGGTGATGGCGACGACCCGGTAGCCGTCGCGGCGGACGTGGTTGGCGACCTCCGCCAGCGGGCCGACGACCGGCACTCCGTCCAGCTGGTCACCCTCCGGCGCGAGACCGTCCGTCGTGCACACCGCGTCCACCCGCCAGCCGAGGTGCGGGAACTTGCGGGTCCGGGAGATCAGGTCGCGCAGGGTGGTCGGGCTGCCGGCGGCGAGCACCGGCCGCAGGCACCGTCCTTCCTTGCGCTGGTTGTGCAGCCAGAGACGCAGCAGATACCGCGTCGTCATGGTCGTGAGCGCGATCGCGGGGATCGCGACGAAGATCCACAGCTTGATGTTGTGCGAGGTCAGGGCGATCCCGCCGAGCGCGAGGACGATGGTCGCCGTGAACAGGGAGCGCCCGAGCCGGCGGAACTCCTCGGCTCCCTGGCCGAGCACGGCCGGAGTCCACGAGCGGTTCACCGCGAGCGCACCCAGGACGAGCAGCTCGGTGCCGAAGGCGAGAATGCCCCACTTCTCATGCCAGTTGGCGGCCTGACGGGCGCCGAAGAAGCCGCCGATCGCCGCCACGACGAAGGCGGTGGCCACGGTGTCGCTGGCGATCACGGCTCGGCGGTACCGCTGCTCCCAGTCGCTCGCGGTCCGGCCGAACGTTCCGCTGTCCAGCCGGTCGCGCGCCGATGGAAACGGGCTGACCAATTCCCCCTGCTGCACGGACCCCCCCAGGGTGCCAGTGGACTCGACGTGTTGGCCCCACACGGTTCCTCCCCCCGGGAGACCCCCGCCTCCCGCACTGTTCCTCCCCTCGGGAGGCCCCCGCCCCCCGCGCCGCGCTGTTCCTCCTCCCGGCCATCCGCCCACCCCGCGAATGACGTACCGGGTACCGCAGCGCTACTCGAACACCCCTGCCAGGCGATAGATCATCATTTGTCGCCTGGTGTCCGGGCTTGTGAAGCAAGGTCAATCTAGAGCATCAGAGCCCTCCAGAAGAGGGATGTGCGCAACTTGTGCTGAAGCTTTGGAGGTTGATCATCCGTCGGACAATCGCCCGCAGAAGCCCTCATGACGGAGACGTGCCTTGTGACCTGTGGTAACGGGCGTTCAGCGGGCTGTAGGCGCCGGGCGATCAAGGAGTGATCGGCACGGACGGCCGGACCGAGCTTGGCTTGTTCTTTAACCTGGTCGCGGGCGGTCGAGGGGGCAACCCGGGCTCCACGCGCGGGGGTTACACTCCTCCGCCCTGTTCGATCACCTTCTGGAGACACCCGAGATGGCGACATCCCTGCGCGTTCTGATCCACGGCGGAGGCATCGGCGGCCTCACGCTCGCCACCGCGCTCGCACGCCGCGGCCACACCGTGGAGGTGGCCGAACTCCGCGAGGAGCTCGACGCCCTCGGCGTGGGCATCATCCAGCCGTCCAACGCCCTCCACGTCATGGGGGAGTTGGGGGTGCTCGACGCCTGCCTCGCGGCGGGCTTCGCATGGGAGGTCCTGACCATCGCCGACCCCGCCGGAAACCCGCTGGCGCGCATACCCCAGCCGCGCATGGGCGACGCCCCGGCGAGCAACGGCATCCCGCGGCCCGCCCTCGCCAAGGTGCTCGGCGACGCCGCCGTCGCCGCGGGCGCGAAGATCCGCTTCGGCGTGACCGCCACCGGACTCGACGACGACGGTACGGGCGTCACCGTCACGCTCTCCGACGGCTCCACCGACCGCTGGGACCTGGTCGTCGGCTTCGACGGCATCGGCTCCCCCCTGCGCACCCGCCTCTACGGCGACCGGTACGCGCCCGCGTACACCGGCTTCGCCAACTGGCGGGTCACCGTGCCCCGCCACCCCGACGTACGGGGTGTGGTCATGGCCACCGCCGGCGGGAAGGCGAAGGCCCTGCTCACCCCCATCACCGGCGAACTCATGTATCTGGGAGCGGTGTTCGCCGAGGCGGAGGACTTCCGTCCGGACCCGGCACGCGCGCACGAGGAGCTCGCCGGGCGGCTCGCGATGTTCTCCGGGCCCGTCGCCGAGGCCCTCGGAGCGGTCACCGACCCGGCGGCCGTCGTCTACTCCCGCATCTCCCAGGTGACGGTCGAGGAGCCCTGGCACGCCGGCCGGGTGGTGCTGGCCGGCGACGCCGCCCACGCCTCCACCCCGCACCTCGCCCAGGGAGCGGCGATGGCCGTCGAGGACGCCCTCGTCCTCGCCGAGTCCCTGGACACCGCGGCCTCGGTCCCCGAGGCCCTGGAAGCCTGGGAGGCGCGCCGCCGGCCCCGTGCCCTGTGGGTGCAGGCCATGTCCCGGGCCGTCCTCAAGCAGGAGATGGGCGCGCCGACCACTCCAGAGGAGGACGCGCTCCTGGAGATCGGCGTCCCCGGAGCCGCCCACGTCCTCGTGGAGCCGTACTAGACCCCTTCGTCGAGGGGGGCCGGGCGGGGGCCGACCACCGTCCGGCCCCCCGCCGAGCCCTGCCAGGCACCCAGGGGCCGGAGTTCCCCCGGCACCCGGCCCCACGCGCCGGGAGAGCCCTCACCCACGCGCCGAGATCCCGGCCGTTCCCCGCGTCCGAACGCGTTGTCAGTGGGCGGGGATACGTTGTCGATGTTCCGCCGCTCCGGCGTGAACACCCCCTTCGACGTGCATGGGAGAAGTGCGTTGCCGGTCTGGGAGAGGTCGAGCGCGGCACGGGTGGTACCGCCCGCGCGGCCGCGGAAACTCGCGAAGGTGCCGTTCGTCGAACTGGCCGACGGACGCCTGCAGGGCGTCGTGTCCAGCGGCTCCGACATAGGGCGCGTGTACGTGTCCTCCATCGTCGCCGGGACGTACGCGTTCGCATGCAGCACTAACAACAACCGCCCCTGCGGCGGCGCGCGCGGCTCCTACTGCAACCACATCCGCGCACTCGTCACCGAGGCCGTCCTCCAGTACGGCGCGCAGCGCGTCGCCCGCTACCTCAAGGCCGAGACGCCCGGCCGGGAGCCCGACGCCGGGACGCTCGTCGAGGCGATGACCGCCACGCGCCCCGCGCAGGGCGACACCTCGGCCGCCGCCCCCGTCTTCAGCCGCTTCCTGCGGCACCTCGCCTACCTCGAACTGGAGCCGGTCACCGAGCCGCTGCCCGACATGCAGTGGTTCCCGCCGACGAGGGCGGTCGCCTGATGCGTACCGACCTGCTCGCCGACCCCGTCGACGGACTCGACGAGGCGCTGGCCGCCGTGGACGCCTTCGACGACGCACTCGTCGCCGGCCTGCTCCGCCCCCAGCCCGCCCAGACCGCCGGACTCGCCGCCCTCGCGGACGCCCTCGCCGGCACCCCGCTCGCCTCCCTCGTCGCCGAGGCAGCCGACAAGGCCATGGCCGGCGCCGCCGGCGAGGACCACTTCCTCGCGCTCGCCGCCGCCCGCACCGCGCTCATGGGCTCCGTCCACGACGCCCTGACGGCCCGCGTCGCGGACGTCACCGGCCGCCCGAAGCCCGAGGAGCCCGCACGGCCGACGGCCGGCGAGGAGCCCGCCGCGAACGTGCTCGGCGCCGCCCGCGCCTGGCTCTGCGACCTCGCCCGCTCGGGCTGGCAGAGCATCGACCACGAACTCGTCGGCGGCGCCGCGCCCGTGGTCTCCGCGATGCTCCCGGACCCCGCGCTCCGCCGCCAGGCCACCCTGCTCGACGGCTTCTCCGCCGAACTCGCCGCCTCCTGCCCCGGCGCCACCCTGGACCGGATCCCGGTGCGCCGCTGGGCCGACCTGTGGGCGCGCGCCCTGCTCCTCACCCTGCCCGGAGCCGCCCGCACCCAGGCCGGGTCCACCGCGACCGGTCGGCTGCTGCCCCTCGGCGTCGACGTACAGGAGCACGCCACCGCCGTACAGGCCCAGGTCCACGCGGTGTTCGAACCGGCCGACGGTACGGCGCCGCGCCTGGTCCGCGCTGCGGTGTCCGCGCCCAAGCCCGACACCGTCGTCGGCGCCGGGCTCTGGCAGCTGCTCCGGCCGCGCATGTCGCTCCTCACCGCCGTGAGCGAGGGCCTCGCGATGGAGATCGACGGCATGCCCGTCACCGCAGAAGGCGACCTCGTCTGGGACGACGAGCGCGCCCGCGCGGGGGAGCCCGCCGACCCCTTCGCCACGGCCAGGGTCGTCCTCGCCACCGCGACCGACCCGGTCACGGCACCGCTGGACCGCCACCCGGTACGTGTCGCCGTGCCCGTCCTCCTGGAGGGGTACGCGGCGGAGCGCGAGGACGACGGACCGCTGACGTTCACCGTCGCGGGCCACCGGCTGGCCGTGGACACCGACCGCGGACCGGCCGCCGGACCGCTCACCCCGGAGGCGATCGCCGCGTCCGGCGCGTGCCTGGGCCTCCTCCGCTGGGACGCCGGTGAGTTCCTGCTCCAGCCCCTCGCCGTCGAGACGACCGTCCGGAAGAAGACCGTCGCCGTCCACGCGGGCGCGTGGGCCGGCGGCACCACCGACAAGACCGGAGTCCGCGCGGAGAAGGCGGCCACGGACGCGGTCGCCGTCCTGCGCGAACGAGCGGGAAGGCTGCTGCGCTCATGACCGAGGCGACCTTCTCGCCGGACCCCGACGTCAACCGGAGGCAGGTCCTCTACTGGCGACTGCTCGCCCGGCTCTTCGACCCCGAGGAGCAGGCCGCCCTGGAAGCGGCGAGCCTCGCCGTCGTCGAGGACATCGGGCTGCCGTCCGCACTGCTCGACCCCGGCGCCTCCGTGGACTCCGTCGTCCAGCGCCACCCCCGGCTGGCCGACGAGTTCGACGGCCTGATGACCCCGGAACCCGAGCCGGACGGCGCACGCGACCGGGCCGCCGAGGTACGGCGCGCCGCACTCGCCTCCAAGCTGCTTCTCAACGTCTTCGCCACCGGCTCCGGCACCGTCTCCGCCGGTCAGCTCGCCCGCTGGCAGTCGGACGCGGGCTGGCTGGAGCGCGCGCACGGCCGCCCGCCCGGCGGACTGCGCGCAGGAAAGGCGGCGGGCGCCGCCCTCGACGGCGGCGGCCTGGGACCCGAGCTCGCCAACATCGAGGCCGACCTCGTCCACCGCATGCACCTGCGCGAAGTCCTCGCCGACCCCGCGCTCGCCGCACAGCTCACCCCCAGCATGTCCCTGATCGAGCAGCTGCTGCGCGACAAGGGCAACCTCTCCGGCGTGGCGCTGGCCAACGCCAGATCCCTCATCAAGCGGTACGTCGACGAGGTCGCCGAGGTGCTGCGGACGCAGGTGGAGAAGGCCACCGTCGGCGAGCTCGACCGCTCGGTCCCGCCCAAGCGCGTCTTCCGGAACCTCGACCTCGACCGCACCATCTGGAAGAACCTCACCAACTGGAGCCCGGAGGAGGAGCGGCTGTACGTCGACCGCCTCTACTACCGGCACACCGTCCGCAGGACCACGCCCCAGCGGCTCATCGTCGTCGTGGACCAGTCCGGCTCGATGGTCGACTCGATGGTCAACTGCACCATCCTGGCCTCGATCTTCGCCGGGCTGCCCAAGGTGGACGTCCACCTCATCGCGTACGACACCCGCTCCATCGACCTCACCCCCTGGGTGCACGACCCCTTCGACGTGCTCCTGCGCACCAACCTCGGCGGCGGCAACGACGGACCGGTGGCCATGGCCATGGCACGGCCGAAGATCGCCGAGCCGAAGAACACCGTCATGGTGTGGATCTCCGACTTCTACGAGTTCGACCGGTCGCAGCCGCTCTTCGAGGGCATCGAGGCCGTCCACCGCTCCGGCGTGAAGTTCATCCCCGTCGGCTCGGTGACCAGCTCGGGACGCCAGGAGGTCAACCCCTGGTTCCGCGAGCGGTTCAAGGCGCTCGGCACCCCCGTGATCTCCGGCCACATCGACAAGCTCGTCCACGAACTCAAGACCTTCCTGACCTGAGAGGCCCTTCCCATGTCCGATCTGCTCCGCGCCCCCGCCGAGATCAAGTACGCCGAGGAACTCGACTGGCTCGAGTCCATCGACGACAGCCCCAAGCCCTTCTCCTGGCGTCTGTCGCCCAAGATGGTCCGCCTCTTCATCCTCGGCTCCGAGCGCGCCGACGGCCTGGACCGCGAGGTGACGCAGAAGTGGTTCGGCGACCGCAGCTTCGTCGAACGCTCCATCGTCACCCTCGCCTCCGACCGCGGCCTGCTCCTCATCGGCGACCCCGGCACCGGCAAGAGCTGGCTCGCCGAACTCCTCGCCGCCGCGATCAGCCGCAACTCCACGCAGGTGGTCCAGGGCACGGCCGGTACGACCGAGGACCACATCAAGTACTCCTGGAACGTGTCGATGGTCATCGCCAAGGGCCAGTCCCGCGAGTCGATGATCCCCTCGCCGATCATGACCGCGATGGAGACCGGCACCATCGGCCGCTTCGAGGAGCTCACCCGCTCCACCAGCGACGTCCAGGACGCACTCATCTCGATCCTCTCCGAGAAGTACATCTCCGTCCCCGAACTCGACGGCGCCGACGGCGAGAACATCGTCTTCGCCAAGCCCGGCTTCTCGGTCATCGCCACCGCAAACAGTCGCGACCGCGGCGTCAACGACCTCTCCTCCGCCCTCAAGCGCCGCTTCAACTTCGTCCGCATCCCGGTCGTGACGAACAAGAAGAGCGAGGCCGAGATCGTCCGCTTCCGCACCGAGGAGCTGCTCCGCCGGCACGCCATCGAACTGGACGTGCCGCCCACCCTCCTCGACGTCCTCCTCCAGAGCTTCGCCGACCTGCGGGCCTCCGCCGCCGCGGCCGGCAGCGACGACGAGAAGCTGGAGTCCGCCCTCTCCACCGCCGAGCAGATCGGCGTCCTGGAGGACTCGATCCTGCACAGCAACTTCTTCGGCGAGCGCACCCTCACCGCCCGGGCCCTCGCGGCCTCGCTGGTCGGCACGCTCGCCCGGCGCGAGCCGGAGGACCTGGCCATCCTCAACAAGTACCTGCACGGCGTCGTCGAGCCGCGCGGCAAGGAGGAGGGCGGTTCCTGGCCCGAGTTCCTCGAGGGCGGCCGCGAAGCGATCGCGAAGCTGTCGTGACCGGGGCACCCTTCACCGCCCTGCGCGGTCAACTCCACGAGGCGGCGGCCGAGTTCGCCGGAGGCGCGGACGCCCTGGAGGAGATCCTCCTCGGCCTCGTCGACGACGTCGACCGGGCCGTCGCGGAACCCCTGGAGATCTTCCCCGTCTGCCACCACTCGCCCGCCTCCGCCCTCGCGATGGCCCGCCGGCTGCGCGAGAAGCAGCCCAAGGTCGTGTACCTGGAGCTGTGCGAGGACATGACGCCTCTCCTCACCGAGCTGCGCAACTGCCGGCTGCCGGTCGCCGTGCAGGCGTTCGCGAGCGACATCGACGGCTTCCCGCCCGACTGGGCGCCCCTGTCCGTCGTCGCCCCGATCACGGAGGCCTCCGCCGAGTACCAGGCCATCGCCTACGCCCTCGACACCCCCGGCGTGGAACTCGTCCTCGTCGACCGCTCCTCCGACCACGTCTTCCAGTGGGACCGCCGGCACGATCACGCCGACGAGCCGGACGCCCGCGAGGCAGGCGGCACCGAGCCGGCACTCCACGGCGAGGCCGTCGGCGTCGAGATCGGCGACCTGCGGCCGCGCTTCACCGAGCTGGAGGAGCACCTGCTGCGCCACGGCAAGGTGCGGCACTGGTCCGAGTGGTGGCACCAGTACGTCGAGGTCCCCCTCGGCGACAGCGACCACGACACCTACCGCCAGGTCATGTTCCTCATCGGCAGCCTGTTCCGGCGCCTCGCCCCGGGGGACGGCGACCGCGTCCGCGTCGACGAGGACCGCGAGCGCTACATGTGGACCCGGATGCGCGAGCACCTCGCCGCGACCGGCACCGACCCCGCCGACTGCCTCTACGTCTGCGGTGCCTTCCACGCGGCCAGCCGCGTCGACGAGTTCGGCGTGCACGGAAGCGACGGCTTCGAGATCTCCCCGCGTACGGCCACGACCTGGCAGTACGGGCTGATCCCCTCCAGCAACGCGGCCATCGAGGCCCAGTTCGGCCTCGCCTCCGGCTCCGTGTCCATCGCCGCGGCGCAGTGGACGAAGAACCTCAAGCGCACCCGCGTGAAGCCCTACCGCCTCGACGGACAGGCCGGAACGAAGAATACGAAGAAGACGGGCCCGAAGACCGCCGCGCCGACCGCACTCCCCGAGGCCGAGGCCGCACCGCCCGCCGAGGACCGCCTCTCCGGCTTCCTCCGGCGACCGCCGGTCCTCGACACCCTGGACGAGACCGAACTGCTCGGCTGGTCCGTGGACATCGTCCGCGCCGCCCGCCGCAACGGCTACCTGGCCTCCACCGCCGACGCGATCGCCGTCTTCGAGACCTCGATCCTGCTCGCCGGAATGCGGGACCGGGCCAAGCCCACCCCGTACGACTTCCAGGACGCCGCGGTCACCTGCATCGAGAAGGACAGCGTGCCCGGGCGCCGGGACGTGCGCCGCCTCGTCGACATCATGATGGGCGGCGACCGGATCGGCCAGGTCGGCTACGAAGCACTGCCCCCGCTCGCCCGCGACGTCCACGACCGGCTCGCCCCCCTGGAGCTGAACCTCCAGCAGCGCGGGGTCCGCCGGGCCCTCCTCGACATGACCTCACGGCCCGAACTGAGGGCCTGCTCGGACGTCCTGTGGATGCTGCGCCGCCTGCTGCCGGGCGGCGCAGCACGGCCCGTCATGGGGGAGCGGCGGCTCGGCGAGCGGTCGATCCAGGAGTCCTGGGACCTCGCCCTCGGCACCCATCAACGGGCCCTCATCGAGCTCGGCTACGAGGGCGTGAGCCTCGAACAGGTCCTGGAACAGCGCCTGCGCCGCACCGCGTACGGACCGCGGGCGACGACCGCCGAGGTCCTCGCCGCCGTCGAGGACGCCACGCTGTACCTCGGCGGCCGGCGCCTCGCCGAGGAGCTCGGCCACCGTGCCCTCGACGTCCTTGCCGGCGAGCGCACGGTCGACGGGGCGCCGGAGGTCCTGCGCCGGGTGCGGGGACTGCTCGCGTACTACCGCACCAGCGAGCCGGTGCTTCCGCCGTGGATCGAGTCCTTCGTCCGGACCGGGTACGCGCACTACTGCACGCTGCTGCCCACGGCGTTCCGCGACGAGGACGCCACGGTGGGGCAGGTCGCGGCGATGCTCGGCTTCCTGTTCAGCATGGAGGGCCTGGCGCTCTCCCTGGGCTGCGACCGGACACAGCTGGAACTGGCCGTCGGCCAGGCGCATCCCGATGACCCGGCGAAGACGGCCCTGCTGTGGGCGGCGCAGGTGCAGCTGGGCACGCTCTCCCGGGCCGAGCTGCGGGCACGCTGCGACGAGCTGCTCGCCAACCCCCTCGTCGTACCGTCCTATCCGCGCTACCTGAGCGGCTTCGTGCACGCCCTGGAGCCGGTGCCGGGCCTCGCGGACGTGGTGGTGGAGGCCGTGTCGAACGCCTTCGGCCGTCTGCCCGACGCCGTACTGCTGCCGTGGCTTCCGGTCCTCATCACGACCCTGCGTTCCAGCGCGGCGGAACTGGCCCCGCTGCTCATCCGGGAGGCGGGGCGGATCTTCCCGGCCCGGCTCGCGGCCCTGGACAGCTGGGTCCCGCCCTGGCACGCCCGGCCGGCCGCCCCGCCCGCCCTTGTGACGAGCACCGCTCCTCGGGGAGCGGCACTCCTGCCCGCCCACCCGGCGACCTGCGACGCGCTCGCGGAGCTCCTCGGGTGCACGGAGGGATGGACCACGACGGGCACCTCGTCCGCGGCCGGCGGGGGCGTGTCCCTCCTCGCCACGCACCCGGCCACGAGCGAGGCACTGGCGGAGCTCCTCACGGCCCGGTGACAGGGGCCCGGTTTCCGCCGGCGGTGTGTCGTGGCCTCCCGGCCTACTGGCCGACCCGCCCGTCGACGCACTCGCGCAACAGGTCGGCGTGGCCGCAGTGGCGGGCGTACTCCTCGATCCGGTGCACCATCAGCTCCCGCACCGCGATCCCGTCCTTCGGGAGGCGCTCGCCCAGGTCCGGGTGCTCGGCGAGGGCGGCGTCGGCCGCGGCCTGCTCGCGCTCCAAGTCGGCGAACGCGGCGTCGACCACCGCCTGGTCGGCGACGGCCTCGTGGAAGTCCGCGTCCCGTCTGCCGTACACCTTCGGCAGCGGTTCGCCGGTGATCCAGGTGATCCAGTCCCGTTCCACCTCGGCGAGGTGCCGGACCAGGCCGAGCAGGGACATCGTCGACGGCGGAACGGAACGCCGGGCCAGCTGCTCCGGATCCAGGCCCTCGCACTTCATGCGCAGGGTCAGACGGTAACCGGAGAGGAAGTCCTGGAGCGTCGCGAGCTCGCCCTCCGGACTCTCGCCGTTGTCACGGGGGTCGTCGGCGGGGTCCGCCCACATGTCGGGATAGACGGTCGCCTCGGTCCACCGCTCGGGATGATCATTCATGTGCGCATCCTCGTGCACGCGACGGCGGGTCGTCACGGAATTCTTCGGCCGCAGGCGGGCGGCCCCCTGCGGTCGAACGTCCGCTCGCACAGAACGGCAGGGGGCGGCGTCGCTGCGTCCACGCACGGCGCCGGTTCACTCGTCACGGTGGACTCGGGCCGAGCCGCCGTCCCCGCCCGTCGAGGCTCGGGCACGGTGGCTCCCATGCACGCCCGCCACACCACGTTCCTCCTGCTCATCGCGCTCCTCGCCACCGGATGCGTGGCCGTCCCGCACGGTCCCGCCCCGGCTCCGCCGCCCCGCCCCGGCGGACTCGCCCCGGCGGCCGACCGTCCCCCCGCCCCGCTCCCCACACCGCCCTCGCCCTCTCACCCCACCTGGGCCGTCCCCACCGAACCCGCCCCTCGCGAGGCCCTCGGTGCCACGGACCCGCGCCCGGCTTCCCGGCCGGCGCAGACCCCCGCCCGGAAGGCCGCCGACGGGGCCACCCGGGCCCCCGAGGCCCACACCGCCCGCCGCCCACCCGCTCACAGGACGGCCCCGAACCGCCGCCCGCACACCACCCCGCGCAAGCCGGGGCATCCAGAGACCGGGCAGTCCGAGTACAGGAAGCCCACCACGAGGACCGTCCCCCACCCGCCGCGGAACCACCGGCCCGCCCCCGCCCGCCCGCAGCGGCAGACGGACGCCCGGCCGCCCGAGATGCGGCGCCTGTGCCGTCAGGCCGAGTCCGTCCAGGCCCCCATGGGCGCGGCCGACCTCTGCCGCAACCTGTACGGGCGCTGACCTCGGCACATCGTCCCTGCGGGGCGGAAAAGCATTGGTGACGTCCCGATCGGCCAGGCTATAAGACGATCATGTTGAGACCACGCCCCTTCCTCCACTCCGACATGCCTCGCCTCCAGGAGACCGTGGCCGAGTGGATCGCCACCGCCGGCCGTGACGCCTATGACCATGTGGGCGAGCTCCCGCACCGGGTGTACGACAACCTGCGCGGTCTCCCCGTCGGTGACCTGGTGCACGTCTGGGAGGACCAGCACGAGGACGCCGGCCGGATCGGCGGTGTGACGATCTGCCTGCGGTTCGGGGCGGCGTTCGACGCGTTCTGCGCGCCGGAACTGCGCGGTACCGACACGGAGCGCGCGATGCTGACGTTCGCGGCCGACACCACCTCGCGGCACATGAAGGACGACGAGGAGTACGTCCTCACCGACCTCTTCGAGACCGACACGGTCCGCGGACGACTGCTGAACGAACTGGGCTTCACCCGCTTCCGGGTCTGGGACGACGTGAACACCCGCGACCTGACCGGCCTCCCTCCCGTCGTGGTGCCCGAGGGGTTCACCGTCCGGGCGGCCACCCTCGACGACGCCGAAGCCCTCGCCGAGTCACGCAACGCCTCGTTCGGCTCCGACTGGACGGGCGCCGCCTACCGGGACGGAATGATGACCCGGCCCGGATACGACCCGGCACACGAGATCGTGGCCGAGGCCCCGGACGGCCGCATCGGCGCCTTCACCGTCCACTGGGTCGACGAACGCAACGGCCTGGGGCACTTCGAACCCGTCGGCACCCACGAGGCCTTCCGCCGCCTCGGCCTCGGGCGGGCGGTGATGGTGGAGTCCATGCGGCGCATGGCGGAACTCGGCCTCCGGCGGGTGACGGTCAACCACGACGCCGAGAACCTCCCGGCCGCGAAGCTGTACGGCTCACTGGGCTTCACGCGCGAGTGCCGCACCCACGGCTACCGCCGGGCGAAGGCCCAGGACTCGATGTCGCGATAGCGGATCGGGCCCGGACCCCGGCCGTAGTTGCTGCCGACGAGGTGAAGGCGCTCGGCGGGCCAGCGGCGGCCGGTGAACCCGGCGAGGCCGCCGGCCACCTCCAGTACGGACGTCGGATCGTCGCGGCGGGCACGGGCGAGCGTCAGATGGGGGCGCAGCGGCCGGTCCTCGAAGGGGATGCCGCACTCCTTGACGACCGTCCGCACCTCCGTGGCGATCCGGTGCAGGCCGTCGACGTCGCCGTCGATCCCGCTCCACAGCACCCGGTCGTCGAAGTGCCCTGCGCCGCGCAGCGCCAGCTCCACCGGACGGTGCGCCGCCGCGATCTCCGCCAGCGGCGGCCGCAGCAGAGGGACGGTCGCCACCGGCAGCTCCCCGAGGAACGCCAGGGTGATGTGCCAGTCCTCGATCCGGTTCCACCGCATCCGCGGGTACGCCTCGTACGCGGGTCCCAGCTCGCGCGCCAGCTCGTCCTTCGCGTCGTCCGGCGGGGCGAGCGCGACGAACACCCGCACGGTCGCGGTCCGCGCCCTGTCCTCGTCGCCGGACTCCGCACTCCGCCCGAGCGCCTCAGCCATCTTCCGTTCCCTGCCCACCGTCTGTCCCACAGCCTTCGCAGGTGAGAGTACGCGGTGCCCCACCCACCCCCCGCGACGGGGACGCCACCCGGCCCGCGCCCCACACCGCGCGCCCCCGCGCGCTCCCCCGCGGGGGTGGTTCCCCGAGGGCCAGTGGGGCGCAGCGCGGCACGGCCCGCAGGTACGCGGAGCCTTGCCGGTCGAAGCTGTCCGCTGCCCCCTGTCCACCGTCGAACACTGTTCACCTGCGAAGACGGAGGTTCGTCCACCCATGACCCACGCACTTCTCAGAGCGGCGGCACGGCGCCGCAGACCGGGCGGGAGGGCCGGCGCGCCGCTCGCGCTCGGCCTCACGCTCGTTCTCGCCCTGCCCGGTACCGCCTTCGCCGCCCCCGGTGACCTCGACCCGACCTTCGGGCCCGACGGCCGCGTGACGACCCCCGTCACGGGGTACGCCGAGGGCCACGACATCGTGCGGCAGGGCGACGGAAAGCTGGTCGTGGTGGGGACGAGCGAGGCCGGGTTCGCGCTCGCCCGCTACAACACCGACGGCAGCCTCGACACGACCTTCAGCGGCGACGGCACGACGACCAGCGACTTCGGCGGTGGCGCCCACTCGGCCAACGCCGTCGCGATCCAGCCCTCGGACGGCAAGATCGTCGTGGCGGGAACCACCGAGGTGCTCGCCGAGGAGGGCGGAGGCTGCTGCTTCTTCTCCGTCGCCCGCTACAACACCGACGGCTCCCTGGACACGGGCTTCGGCAACGGGGGACTCGTGCGCGTCGACGAGTTCGGCGGCTCCGCGGACGGCTCCGACATCGCCGTGCAGCCGGACGGCAAGATCATCGCGGTTGGCAAGCCCGCCGGCGACGGCTTCGCGCTCGTACGCCTCGACACCTTCGGGAACTTCGACCCGAGCCTCGGCGGTGACGGGACCGTGGTCGCGGGCTTCACGTCCACCTCGCCGCAGGGCGGCGGCGGCATCGCGCGGAGCATGGCCCTCCAGCCGGACGGCAAGATCGTCGCTGCCGGTTACGTCGGCGACACCGCCTTCGACATCGGCGTGGCCCGCTACAACAGCAACGGCACGCTCGACACGACCTTCAGCGGCGACGGCATGGTCACCGCCGACTTCGGCGGCACCGAGTTCGGCAACGCCGTGGCCGTGCAGCCCGACGGCAAGATCCTCGCCGCGGGCTCCGGCGGCGCCGGCTACGCCCTGCTCCGCTACAACGCCGACGGCAGCGCCGACTCCGGCTTCGGCACGGGCGGACGCACGTCGGTCGCCTTCCCGGGCGACGGCGGTCTCGCGTACGCCATGGCGCTCCAGCAGAACGGCAAGATCGTGCTCGCCGGCCGCGCCGACGACCCGAACAGTGCCGAGGCCAACGACTTCGGCCTGGTCCGCTTCCAGCCGAACGGCACCGTCGACACCGGTTTCGGCGGGGACGGCTTCGTCGTCACCGGCTTCAACGACTGGGACGAGGCCCGCGGCGTGCTCGTCCAGCCCGACGGCAACATCGTCGCGGCCGGCGTCGGGGCCGGCTTCGCCTTCGCCCTCGCGCGCTACCAGGGCGGCGACGGCACGCCCGTGTACGCGGACCTGTCGGTGGCGAAGTCCGGTACGGGCACGGTGAGCATCGGCGACCGCGCCACGTACACGGTGACCGTCACCAACGCGGCGTCCTCCACCGCCACCGCGACCGGCGTCACGCTCACGGACACCCTCTCCGGCACCGGCGCGACCGTCATCTCGGCGGTCCCCTCGCAGGGCACCTGCACGACCACCGCGACGGGCGCCACCTGCGCTCTCGGCTCCCTCGCCCGCGGCGCAGGCGCCACCGTCACGGTGACGGCGGAACCCCGTTCCACCGGCACGCTGACCAACACGGCGAGCGTCAGTGCCACCCAGCCGGATCCCGTGACCTCCGGCAACACGGCCACCGCGACCACCTCGGTGAACAACGCCCGCGGCTGCACGATCATCGGCACCAGCGGCGCGGACACCCTGAACGGCGGCTACTCCAACGACGTCATCTGCGGCCTCGGCGGCAACGACACCATCCGCGCGAGCTACGGCAACGACACCGCGTACGGGAACTACGGAAACGACAGCGTCGACGGCGGCTTCGGCGACGACACCCTCAACGGCGGTCCGGGCAACGACACCCTGACCGGCTACTACGGCAACGACCGCCTCACCACCACCGACGGCGTCTCCGGCAACGACATCGCCAACGGCGGCTCCGGCACCGACACCTGCACCACCGACCCGGGCGACAGCCGCATCAGCTGCCCCTGACCCCTGCTCCCGCCTCCGAGTGCCGTCGCCGCGCATCCGCGGCGGCGGCACTCGCCGTTCGTGGCGCGGCGACAGGGCGGTTCTCAGGTCATGTTGAAGTAGGGGAGGGGGCCGGCCGGCTGGTCCGCGGTGACGCGGCGGATCACGGCGATCGCCAGGATCGAGTCCAGGATGCCGATGGCGTGGTCGACCGGGTTGTCGTACTGGGTCTGGTGCAGCACCACCAGGTGTACGGCGGCCGAGACCGGGCCGTCGCAGAGCCAGACGAACCACCAAGCGTTGATCAGCCAGGCGTCACGGGGCGGGCCTCCGGCCCGACGGATGTCCAGGGTGACGCGCCGCGGCACCCACCACATGGCGAGCGGGATGATCCAGGCGCCGAGGGCGAAGGCGGGGGAGTACTTGTGGGTGCCGGGGGCGAGTACCTCGGCGTTGCAGCGGGCGCGGTGGAACCAGAACAGGAAGGCGATGACGCAGGCGATCTGGAGGCCGCCGAGCATGGCGCTGCCGTCCTTCAGCCAGGGGGCGTCCGGGCCGGTCTTGATGATGTACGCCTCACCGAGGGCGGACGTGGCGATCAGGCACTGGACGACGAGGGCCGGACCGGCGGGGTTGCGGAAGCGGTAGCGGGGCCCGCGCACGGCCGCGGGCCCGACGGGCACGTTGTACTGGTCCACTGGTTCATCCCCCCGGAGTGCCGCCGCCCGCCGGTACGGCTGCGATGATCACCGGCATCGTAGGCGGCCGCTGCCGGAGCGTCCAAGGGTCCGGCAGCAGGTGCTCTTCCCCCCCCCGGGCCGGCTCAGGCCGGGGTGTCGGGTGACGATCCGGTCGGTCCGATGGGCTGGTCCGGGTCGAGCTTGATGCCGAGGCGGGCGGTGGAACTCGCGAGTACGCCCCAGAGCGCGTCGCTCAGGAAACGCGTCAGGTCCTCGCGGGAGCTCCTCGACCCGGGGTGGGCGGCCCACTGGTTCACCACGCCGTCCACCAGGCCGACCATGCCGAACGCCAGGTCGAGGTTGAAGCCGGTGGGCGCCGGCTCCCCGTCGAGGAACCGGTCGGCGTACGAGTCCAGGAGCCGTGCGAGGTGGAGGGCGACGGCCGTGCGGGTGCCCGTGACGGCGGGTGAGCCGGTGCCGAGGAACCGGTGGAGGTGGGGGTGGAGCGCCACCCAGCCGACGTACGTGGCGGCGGCGAGTTCGATGGACTCCCGGATGGTGCCGCAGGGGTCGAGGGCGGGGGAGAGGGCGGCCATGAGCTCGTCGGTGATCCGCGCGCGGATCTGCTCGTCCAGGTCCTCGCGGCTGTGGAAGATCCGGTAGACGACCGAGCGGGGCATGCCGGCCTCGGCTCCGATCGCCGCCACGCTGACCGTCGTTCCCTCGCGTCCGATGACGGCGAGGGCCGCGGTGAGCACCTGGTCCCGGCGCTCGGCGCGGTGGCCGGTCCAGCGGGTGTCGCGGCCGTCGGGGCGCCCGTCGTTGCGTGTGTGTCTGTCCTCGGCCACGGCGTGGATCGTACCCGGCAGCCCGTGAAGGGGTGGGCCAGGAGGGTGGTGCACGTCACGTTACCGCCGGTATCCTGGACGCGGTGACGCAGGTACATTCCGATGCCAGGGAGAGTGGGGAGAATGCACCGCCACCACCGGCCGCAGAAGGGACGCACATGGAGAACCGTCATGTCGACGTGCTGATCATCGGCGCGGGGCTTTCCGGCATCAGTGCCGCCTGCCACCTGCTCGCCGGGAACCCCGGAACCACGTACGCCGTCATCGAGCGGCGCTCCGCCATCGGCGGCACCTGGGACCTGTTCCGCTACCCCGGCATCCGCTCGGACTCGGACATGTACACCTTCGGCTACGGCTTCCGCGCCTGGCACGGCACCAAGGTCCTCGCCGGAGGCGCGGACATCCGCCGCTACATCCGGGCCACCGCCGAGGAGCACGGCGTCACCGACCACATCCGCTTCGGCCGCAGGGCCGTCCGGGCCGACTGGTCGAGCGAGGAGGCCCGTTGGACGGTCGAGACCCTCGACGAGGCCACCGGCGAGACCCACGTCCTCACCGCCCGCTTCCTCGTCGGCGCCACCGGCTACTACGACTACGACGCCGGCCACCGCCCGGAGTTCCCCGGCGAGGAGGGCTTCCGCGGCACCGTCGTGCACCCGCAGCACTGGCCCCGGGACCTCGACCACACCGGCAAGCGCGTCGTCGTCATCGGCAGCGGCGCCACCGCCATCACCCTCGTCCCCGCGATGGCCCCCGAGGCCGCGCACGTCACCATGGTCCAGCGCTCACCCACGTACATCGTGGCCCTCCCCGCGGACGACCCCCTGTCGGTCCTGCTCCGCCGGCTGCGCGTCCCGGCCCCGCTCGTCCACCGGGTCGGGCGCACCCGCAACATCGCGATGCAGCGCGGCCTCTACGCCCTGTGCCGCAAGGCCCCCCGCCTCATGCGCAAGGTGCTCCTCGGGGCGGTACGGGCCCGGCTCGGCAAGAGCGTCGACATGCACCACTTCACCCCGGCGTACAAGCCCTGGGACCAGCGGCTCTGCGTCGTCCCCGGCGGCGACCTCTTCACCACGCTGAAGAGCGGCCGGGCCTCGGTCGTCACCGACCACATCGAGACGTTCACCGAGACCGGCGTCAGGGTCAGGTCCGGCGAGGAGATCCCCGCCGACATCGTCGTCACGGCCACCGGCCTGCGCATCCAGCTCGCCGGAGGCATGGAGCTCGCCGTCGACGGCAAGCCCGTCGTCACCCGCGACCACCTGCTCTACAAGGGCGTGATGCTGGACGGCGTCCCCAACCTGGCCATGATCATCGGCTACACCAACGCCTCCTGGACCCTCAAGGCCGACCTCGCCGCCGACTACATCAGCCGGCTCGTCGCCCACATGGACCGGCACGGGCTCAAGACCGTCACCCCTGTCGCCGCCGAGACCGACCGCTCCTCCGTCTCCGTCATGGGCGAGTCGCTGACCTCCGGCTACATCGCACGCGGCGACGCGATCATGCCCCGCCAGGGCACCCGCGACCCGTGGCGCATCTGGAACAACTACTACCGCGACCGCCGCGCCCTGCGGCGCTCCCCGATCGAGGACCCCGCGCTCCGCTTCGACCACGCGCTCACCGAAGGAGGACGTGGATGACCAGCGTGCAGAGCTATCACGAGAGGCTCCGGACCCTGTCCGAAGCCTCGGTGCACATCCACTTCGACGCGTTCACCGACATCGACTGGGACCACCCCGACTTCGCCATCGACCCGGCGGACCCCCGCTGGGTCCTCCCCGCGGCCGACCCGCTCGGCGGCCACCCCTGGTACCAGCAGCAGCCGTTGGAGGTCCGGACGCGCATCGGACTGTGGCGGTACGCCAACATCGTCAAGGTGGGCATGCAGTTCGAGAACGTCCTCATACGCGGCGTGATGGACTACCTCTTCTCGCTGCGCAACCAGGACCCGGAGTTCCGCTACCTCACCCACGAGGTCACGGAGGAGTGCCACCACACCCAGATGTTCCAGGAGTTCGTGAACCGGGCGGGCGCCGACGTGCCCGGCGGGCGACGCTCCTTCCGCGTCCTCAGCCGCTTCCTGCCGCTGGCCGGCTCCCTCGTCCCCGAGTCCTTCTTCACCGGCGTCCTCGCCGGCGAGGAGCCCATCGACCACCTGCAGAAGGCGATCCTGCGCGGCGGCGAGGACATCCACCCGCTGATGCGCCGGCTCATGCAGATCCACGTCGCCGAGGAGGCCCGGCACATCTCCTTCGCCCACGAGTTCCTGCGCGTCAAGGTCCCGGGCTACGGCAAGGCGCGCCGGGGAGCGCTGTCGGTCGCCTTCCCGGTGATCATGCGGGTGCTCGGGGACGTCATCATGGTCCCCGACCGGAAGACCGCCGAGACGATCGGCGTGCCCCACCGGGTGATCAAGGAGATCTTCTGGAAGTCGCCCGACGGCGAGAAGATGCTCCGCGACCTCTTCTCCGACGTACGGATGCTCGCCGAGGACATCGGCCTGATGAACAGGGCCTCACGGCGCGTGTGGAAGGCGCTCCACATCGACGGCCGCCCGTCCCGCCACCGCGGCGAGCCCGCCCCGCACGCCGCCTGACACAGCCCGCACGCCGCCTGACGCCGGCCCGCACGCGCCTGAGGCGGCTCCGCACGCACCTGACGCGGTCCCCACGCACGCGCCGAGGCGGTCCGCACGCACCTGACGCGGGCCGCCCGCCGTCGGCGCGGTCCGCAGGTCCCCGGAACGGAGAGCCATGCCCTACGTCGTCACCCGGTCGTGCTGCGCCGACGCCTCCTGCGTCCTCGCCTGCCCGGTCAACTGCATCCACCCCGCCCCCGGCGAACCGGGCTTCGGGCAGACCGAGATGCTGTACGTCGACCCCCGCACCTGCGTCGACTGCGGCGCCTGTACGACCGCCTGTCCGGTCGACGCGCTCAAGCCGCACACCGCGCTCACCGACGCGGAGCTGCCGTTCCTCGCCCTCAACCGCGCCTACTACGACGACCGTCCGCACGAGGACCGGGCGCCGATGGCCCTCGTGCCCCCGCAACGCCGCACCTCCGGGGCCGGGTTGCGGGTCGCCGTGGTCGGCGCCGGACCCGCCGGCCTCTTCGCCGCCGACGAACTCCTCCGGTATCCCGGCGTCACCGTCACCGTCCACGACCGGCTCCCCACCCCGTACGGGCTCGCCCGCGCGGGCGTCGCACCCGACCACCAGGACACCAAGCAGGTCGCCCGGCTCTTCCGGGCCGTCGAGAGCCAGCCCGGCTTCTCGTACCGGCTCAACACGGAGATCGGCCGCGACCTGCACCACGAGGACCTGCTCCGCGACCACCACGCCGTGATCTACGCCGTCGGCGCGGCCACGGACCGGAGGCTCGGCATCGACGGCGAGGAACTGCCCGGCAGCGCCTCCGCCACCGACTTCGTCGCCTGGTACAACGGCCACCCCGACCACAGCGCCACCCCGTTCGCCCTGGACGGCGAACGGGCCGTCGTCATCGGCAACGGCAACGTGGCCCTCGACGTGGCCCGCATCCTCACCGCGGACCCCGAAAGACTGTCCCGCACCGACATCTCCGACCGGGCGCTCGCCACGCTGCGCACGAGCCGCATCCGCGAGGTCGTCGTCCTCGGCCGCCGCGGACCGGCCGAGGCCGCCTTCACCCTGCCCGAACTCCTCGCCCTCGCCGCCCTCGACGGCATCGACGTCCTCGGCGAGGGATGGCCGGCGAACCAGCCCGCGGACGCCACGCCCAAGACGAAGGTCCTGGCCGAGCTGGCCGCCCGGAACCCCGTACCCGGGCGGCGCCGCATCGTCCTGCGCTTCCGGACGCGGCCGGTGCGGATCGTCGGCCGAGGGCGTGTGACGGGCCTGACCGTCGAACGGACCGCACCACACCCCCGGACCGCCGTCGAGACCATCGAGACCTCGCTCGTGCTGCGTGCGATCGGCTACCGCGCCCGGCCCGTCCCCGGCCTCCCGTTCGACGAGGCCACCGGCACCGTGCCCCACGACCGGGGCAGGGTCCGGCCCGGCGTGTACGTGGCCGGCTGGATCAAACGCGGCCCCAGCGGATTCATCGGCACCAACAAGTCCTGTGCCCGGGAGACCGTCTCCGCACTGCTCGACGACCTCGAGGCCGGGCTGCTCGCCGCCCCCGTCGGCGGTGCCGCGGCGTCCGGTGCGGACCCGGACGCCGTCGACCTCGACGGCTGGCGGGCGATCGACGAGGAGGAGCGCGCCGCGGGCCGTCTCCGGGGCCGCCCCCGCGTCAAGATCGTGGACAGGGACGCCCTGCTCGCGGCGGCCCGCTCCGGCCGCGTTCCCCACCGCGCCGGTCGGCTCTTCTCCCGCTGACCCACCGCCGGTTCGACTCCCTCACCGAGCTACCGGACGTCGGCTCCACGCCCTCACCGACCGCCCTCGCCGACCCATCGGCCGCCGGCCCGACGCCCTCACCGACCTACCGCCGCGTCGACGCCCTCGGGCGGAACCGGGCGTGTGTGCGGCGGGGCGATTCGGTGGGGCTCCCGGCGATGAGCGCCTGGAGGATGTCGAGGAGGGCCGCCGAGCTGTCGACCGGGTTCAGTTCCAGGGCGGAGATGGCGGGGCGGCTGTTGCGCGCGTGCTCGGAGTCGGACCCGGCGACCACCATGGTGTCGGCCGGCACCCGTACGCCCCGCGCCATCAACCCCCGCTGCACCCCGGCGGCGTGCCGCCCGGTGAGGCAGAAGACGGCGTCCGGCAGCCCGTCGTCGACGAGCCGGCCGGCGAGGGCCGCGCCGCCTTCGACGCCCGCCCGCTCGGGGAGCTCGTACAGCCGTGGCGTACTGCCCCGCTCCTCGCACCAGCGCACGAAGTGGTCCTGGTGTTCCAGGTTCCACGCGTTCGGGTCGGTGCCCCGTACGAGTGCGACCGAGCGGGCCCCGGCGGTCGCCAGGTGGTCGAGGATCAGCCGGGCGGCGGCCTCGTCGTCCTCGGAGGCCCAGTGCGTGAAGTCCGGGCGTCCCGGCGGGCGGCCGTACGTCACGTACGGGATGCCGCGCTCCTCCAGGCGGGCGATGACGGGGTCGTCCCTGTGCGGGTCGGTGACGATGTAGCCGTCGAGGGAGAAGGCGAGGGGCGGGACCGGCGCCCGTGTCAGGTCCGGCACCAGCATGAGGCTGAGGCCGCGGGCCAGGGCCTGGGACGCGGCCGCGCCCACGAACCGCTCGAAGACGTCGACGCCCGCCGGCGCGTAGTCGCCCAGGGCGTCGAGCGAGCGCAGGACCAGACCGACGGCCCCCATCGTGGAGCGGCGGAGACCGCGGGCCAGGGCGTCCGCCTCGTACCCCATCTCGTCCGCGACGGTCCGGATGTGCGCGCGGGTGGCCGCGCTGAGCGTGCCCTTGTCGTTGAGCGCGTGCGAGACGGCCGTGATGGAGACCCCCGCCCTGCGCGCCACGTCCTTGATCGTGATGCCCCGCGTGCGTGCCACCGTCCCACCCGTCCCGAATCACGTGCTCCCGAACCATCTCCCGAAAGCATTGTATAAAACGTTTTACGTCCTTAGTTTGATGCGCGCCGCCTCCCGCCCGCCGTGCGGCCTCACCCGTCTCGAAGGAACGCCCGTGGAACTGCTCACCCTCACCACCCGGACGACCGATCCCCGTGAGCGCGGCGCCCTGCTCGGCACCCGGTTCGGCCCCCGGGTCCGGCGCGTCGCCGAGCTCTACCGGGACCACTTCGCCGCCCTCGGCATGCCGGCGGACCGCGTCCGCTCCCTCGCCACGAGCAGCCACGACGCGCTACGGGCCTGGGCGCCGAACCTTGCCGAGGAGTCGGACGCCTGCGCCGACGCGGCCGGTGTCGAGCGGTGGACGGTGGCGGCGGTCGGCGCCCGCACCGAGATCCTGGCGGGCTGCCCGCAGCCCGGGAAGGGCGAGTGCTCGACCGCGGTGTTCGCGCCCGCGGGGGCCGCGCCCCAGACCGTACAGACCTGGGACTGGCACGACCGGCTCGTCCCGTACGCGCTGCTGCACGAGCTGACGCCGAGCGAGGGACGCAGGGTGAAGCTCTTCACCGAGTTCGGCGCGCCCGGCAAGATCGGCGTGAACAGTGCGGGGCTCGGCGTGCACTTCAACATCCTGTTCCACGCGTCCGACTCCGCCGGCGGCGGCGTGCCCGTGCACGCGGTCGCCCGCCGCATCCTGGACGAGGCGGACACCCTCGACCGGGCCGTCGAGATCGCGTCGACGGCGCGCGTCAGCGCGTCCACCTCGCTGACCGTGGTCACCGCCTCCGCCGCGGCGAGCCTGGAGCTTTCCCCCGCCGGCCTCGCGGTGGTCCCCGCGGCCGAGGACGGCTGGCTCCTCCACACCAACCACTTCCTCGACGCGGGACTCGCGGCCGCGGACACGGGACCGGCCGACTCGATGACGGCCGAACGGCTCGCCCACCTCCGCGAGGTACGCACCGCGATGCCGGGCCTCTCGCCCGCCGAGCGGGCGCGTGCCTTCTGCGGCGACGGCGGGGCCGAGGCCGTCGTCTGCATGCGGCCCGACGAGAACAAGCCGCAGCACGAGCAGTGGGGCACCCTGCTCACCATCGGCCTCGACGTCACCCACTGCGCGATCGACTACCTGGCCGACGCTCCGCACGAGGCCCCGGCGACCGGCCTCGCGCGCTTCTGACACCGGATCCGACCGCCCCGTCCCCTGCCCGGATCCCGGCGACCGGCCACACCTCGGCGTCCACCCACTCCCCACACTCCGGTCGGCGCGCGTCAGGAGCGGAGGAAGGCACGCACCCCCTGGGAGACCGTGCCGTCGCCGAGGAGCGCGTTGTGGTCGAGGCAGCCGGCGCCGTTGTTGACGGCGCCGGCCAGCGGCACGCTGCTGTCGGGGTTGATGACCTCGTCGCAGCTCGACCACCAGGTCGCGTAGCGCACGGCCCCTGGCGTCTCGTCGCCCTCCGCGAGCTTCTTCTGTACGTAGGAGCCGGGGGTCATGTCGCGGCAGGCCTGGTCCCAGAGCGCGCACGCCCAGGCCGTGCTCGTGCCGTGGTTGGGGCCGGCGAGGGAGACCCAGTGGGCGACGGAGGACTGGCCGGCGGCGTCGAACTTCACGTACCAGCGGGTGACGAGGCTGCCGAAGGAGTGGGCGACGAGATCGACCCGGCCGGCCCCCGTCTGTCGCTTGACTCCCTCGACGTACGTGGCGAGTTCGCCGGACAGGACCTCGTTGACGGACCGGTGCGTGTCGTAGCCGAAGGAGAACAGCTCCGCGTCGGTGTACCCGTCGGCCTTGAAGTCCGCGCGCAGCCCGCCCCAGACGCCGGGGTCGGCGTTGTAGCCGTGGACGAAGACGACGGGGGTACGGGCGGACGCCTCGGCGCGGGCGGGAGCCGCGGGCAGGAACAGGGACGTGACGGCGGCGAGCAGCGGAACGGCCGTCCAGGCGCGGAGTCTCAACACGCTTCCCCCTGAGGTGAGTTACGCACGAGTAGTCACGAGCATGGTGGGGGTTGAGGGGGCGGATGGCCAGCCCTCTGCGCGGCTTCGTCGGGTCCCGAGGGGAAGCGCCTCCGCGATGGACGCCCGTAAGGCCGCCGAATCCTGAGGCGTGTGTGACGGATTGCCCCGGCTTGCCCGCGCCTTCGGGGAAGTGATGCCGCCCCAGGGGTTGTCAGTGCAATTTCACATTACTATGTTACAGCGCACACGGTCTGATGAACGTCCGTCATACGCCGTGCAACAGCGACCAGTTCGCGCGCCTGACCAGTGCGCGAACCCATCCCCGCACCAACCCCCCTCACCCGCAGGAGTTCTGTTGTCCCTCCACAGACGTGTGCGCTCGTCCCTGCTCGCCTCCGCCATCGCGGTCACCCTCCTCGCCTCCGCCGGCCAGGCCGGTGCCTCCGCGGCGAGCACGGACGACAAGCCCGCCCCCGCCCCCGCGCTCGGCGCCCCGGCCCCGCAGGCGCAGCCGGGAGCCAACCCCTTCGACGAGGTCGAGCACCGGGCCTCCGCCCCGCGCACCACCTTCGGGCCCGCCCCCGCCCCCGGCGGCCACGCCACGGGCCGCGTTCCCGGCCGGGCCCCCGCCACCACCGCACGCTCGTTCGCGACGGCCGACGCCACGACCACCTCCGGCGTCCCCTGCACCCTCGACGGGATCACCGGCCTCGCCCCGGAGCAGTTCGCCGACTTCCTCACCGACCCCGCGGTCACCGCGGACGGCTGTCTCCGCGGCCTCATATGGACGTGGGACGCCCGGCTCGCCCCCGTGATGTCCGACGCCCACGTGCAGGCCGTCGCCCGCCGCATATCGAGCCTGTCCGCCTCCCACGACGGCAAGAACTCCTCCCACCTGGAGGAGATGTTCACGTACCTGCACGCCGTCGCGTACCACGACTACTCGCGCGACGAGATCGACACCACCGACGCGCCCACCGTGAACACGATCCGGCAGGCCGTCGCCGACTTCGGCGCCGCCGCCCGTACCTTCGACGTCACGAAGACCAACGCGAACACCCTCCGCGAGGCGCTCTACGCGGCCAGCGCGCCCGGCCTCCGGCAGTACCAGCTCGCCCTGATCAAGCGGGTCCTGGCGACCATGGACCCCTCGCACACCGCCACGAACCTCGACCCGGCCTGGGCCGGCGCCGCGCTCGCCGCCCTCTCCGTCAACTACCTCGGCGTCTACCCCGGCAACCAGGACAGCGCCTTCCACGCGGCCGTCGCCGCCGACCCCGGCTACCGCGCGGTCTTCAAGGCCTTCGCCGGCTACGGACACCTGAAGGGGACCGTCAACGCCTGGGTCGCCCGTGACGCGATCGGCGAGTACGGCCGCTTCGGCCAGATCGACGGCCTCAGGGACGCGACCGTCGCCGACCTCGGCGCCATGCTCACCACCGTCGTCAACACCTTCGGCCGCGGCAGCGAACAGTGGGCGAAGATCGTCTCGTGGCTCAACGTCTACGAGGCCTGCCAGCCGTACGGCGTGTGCAAGGAGGACATCGAGAAGCAGCTCTTCCCGTACACGTACACCTACGACAACGGCGCCATCAAGGTCCGCACCGCGCTCGACCGGGCCACCGTCGACCAGCTCTACTACGCGAGCAAGCAGGTCAAGGCGCAGTACCACCGCGTCCTCGGCACCGAGCAGCCGCTCGCCGGCGACAGCAACACCACCCTGAACATCGTGCTCTACGCCTCCCGCGCGGACTACGAGAACTACCACCCCATCCTCACCGGCATGGGCACCAACAACGGCGGCATCTACATCGAGCGCGGCGCCACCTTCTACACCTACCAGCGGCGCGTCCCGCAGGACTCCTCGCTGACGCTGGAAGAGCTCTTCCGCCACGAGTACACCCACTACCTCAACGGCCGCTGGGCCGTCCCCGGCTTCTTCGGCGAGGGCCCCTGGTACCAGGGCGACCGCACCACCGCCATGGACGAGGGCACCGCCGAGTTCTTCGACGGAGCCACCCGCGACAACGGCATCGCCGTCCGCAAGTCCCTCGTCCGCGGCATCATCAACGACACCGCCGGTGGCGGCCCGCGGATGAACCTCGGCCAGATCCTCCACGCCACCTACGACGGCGACGGCTTCCGCTTCTACAACTACGCGGGCACCTTCTTCGAGTTCCTCTGGACCGAGAAGCCCTCGCTGCTCCGCGAGATGTACACCCACCTGCGCGCCAACGACGTGGCCGCGTTCGACGCCTGGCGCGACCGGCTGAGCTCCGACGCCGGCCTCCAGCGCGACTACGACCGCTTCCTCGACACGCAGATCGCCAAGGTCGACCAGCTGTACGTCCCCAACACCACCTACACGCCCAACGCCCAGCTGCGCGACGCGGACCTCGCGTCCGTGAAGTCCTCCTTCTACGCCGCCACCTACAGCAACCCCGACTGCGTGGAGAACGGCGAGCCCGGCAAGCGCCGCTTCCTCTGCACCGGGCGGATCACCGCCAACCTGTCCAACTGGGCCAGTGAGGACCAGAACTTCAAGGACATGTCCGAGACCGTCGACTACTTCATCCTCGACCGCGCCGGCGCCGCCTCGAACAACCTGGCCGACATGAACTGCAGCTTCGGACCGGTCGAGATCTGGTCCAGCAAGGTCGCGGGCACGTCGAGCTACAGCTGCGAGGGCCCCCTCCGCAGCTGACCCGCACCGCACACCGTCCGGGCCGGTCCTTCCACGGGGGGAGGGGCCGGCCCGGCACCGCACCCCTTCTTCCGGAGGCCGTACTTCGTGAGCACCACCCCGCACCCGGTCCGCACCACCGACTACCACACCGCAGGCGAACCCTTCAGGATCGTCGACGAGGACCTGCCGCCGATCCCCGGCGACACCGTCGCCGAACGCCGGGCCCTCGCGCTCCGGCTCGGACCCCTCGACGAGCTGCGCCGCCTCCTGGTCAGGGAACCGCGCGGACACTCCGGCATGTACGGCGGATTCATCGTCCCGCCCGACGACGACGGCGCCCACTTCGGCGTGCTGTTCTGGCACAAGGACGGCTACTCCACCGCCTGCGGCCACGGCACGATGGCGCTCGGTGCCTGGGCCGTCGACACCGGACGCGTCCCGGCACCGGAGGACGGCGACGTCCCCGTCCGCATCGACGTGCCCTCCGGGCGTGTCACCGCGACCGTCCATCGCGCGGGCGGCCGCACCACCGGCGTCACCTTCCGCAACGTCCCGACGCGCGTCCTCGCGCGCAAGGTTCCGGTGACCACCTCGCACGGCACCGTCGAGGTCGACCTCGCCGACTCCGGTGCCGTCTACGCCTCCGTCCCCGCGTCCGCCCTCGGCCTCGACACGGCCAGGTCCTCGCTGCCCGCTCTGGTCCGGGCCGGGCGGGAGATCCGCGCCGCGCTCCCCGAGCACGACGTGTACGGCGTCATCCTGTTCGACGAGCTGCCGGACACCCCCACCGGGCCGCACCAGCGGAACGTCACCGTCTTCGCCGACGGGCAGATCGACCGCTCGCCCTGCGGATCGGGCACCTCCGCACGGCTCGCCCTGCTCGGCGAGGAGGGGCGACTCGCCCCCGGTGACACGCTCACGCACGAGTCCGTGGCCGACACCGTGTTCACCGGACGACTGCTGCCCGGAGGCATCACCGAGGTGACCGGGGCGACCCACCGCACCGGCACCCACACCTTCTTCCTGGACCCCCACGACGACCTCGGAACGGGATTCCTGCTGTGACGGCTGAGACTGCCAAGACGGCAGCGACGGCAGCGACGGCAGCGACGGCAGAGACGGCAGCGACGGCAGCGACGGCAGAGACGGCAGAGATGGCAGAGACGGCCAAGAGGGCGAAGACGGCGAAGACGGCCAACCCGGCGGCCACCGCGACGACCGGCAAGCCCGACCTGCTGCACATCGACGCCCCGACCATGACCCGCCTCCTCACCCCGGCGGCCGCCGTCGACGTCCTCGCCGACGTCCTGCGCGCCGGATTCGACCCCGAGGCCGCCCCGCCCCGCACCGCCGTCCCCGTCCCGGCCGGCGAACTGCTCCTCATGCCCGCCGCCGACCACATGTACGCCGGAGTGAAGATCGCGGGCGTGGCTCCCGGCAACCCGGCCCGCGGGCTGCCCCGCATCACCGGCTCCTACCTCCTCCTGGACGGAGCCGGCCTCCGGCCGCTCGCCCTGCTCGACGGCCCCGCCCTCACCGAGCTGCGCACCCCGGCCGTCTCGGCGCTCGCCGTACGGCAGCTGACGGCGGACGACCGGCCCCTGCGTCTCGTGCTCTTCGGCACGGGGCCTCAGGCGTACGGCCACCTGGAGGCCGTCCTCGCCGTGCGCGAGGTCGCGGAGGCCGTCGTCGTCGGGCGCAACCCGATCGGCGCGCGCGCCCTCGCCGGGTACGCGCGGTCGCTCGGCGTGCCCGCCCGGGCCGGCACGCCCGACGACGTGGCCGGGGCCGACCTCGTCGTCTGCTGCACCACGGCCCGCGAGCCCCTCTTCGACGGCACGCTGGTCGCCCCCGGCGCCACCGTCGTCGCGGTCGGCTCGCACGAGCCGACGGCCCGGGAGACCGACACGGCGCTCGTGGCCCTCGCCGAGGTGTACGTCGAAGCCCGCGCGGCGGCGCTCCGCGAGGCCGGCGACCTGCTCGTGCCCATGGCCGAGGGGGCGGTCGGGGAGGACCACATCGCGGGCACCCTCGCCGACCTGGTGCACGGACGGCTCCCCTCCGGGCGGCCGCGGCTCTTCAAGAGCGTGGGCATGGCCTGGGAGGACCTCGCCGTCGCCGGCGCCCTGTACCGCGCGGCCCGCGGGGCCGCCTGAACACACCGACGCCGGCACCGCTCGTCTGATGCGGCGCCGGCGTCGGCCTGCCAGGGCGGAAGACCGGTCAGGCCTTTCGGTGCCGGAGGTTCACGACCGCCGCCCGCGCCACCATCGCGGGGTGCAGGAAGCGCGGCGGACCGATGAGCCGGGACGCGAACATGTGCATGTGCCGGGCCACGGCCCCGTCGCGCGCCGCCGCCGAGAACATCAGCCGTTCCAGGGGGTTGAAGGGCCGGCCCTTGGCGAAGTCGGCCGCCAGGTACTGGTGCCCGCCGAGCCGGCGCCGGTGCCTGCGCGCGTACGCCGCGAGCGCCCTGTCGAGGTCGTCCGCACCGGTCAGGGCCGGGGCGACCGCCTCCGTCAGCCACTGCGCGGACTCCAGCGCCCACCCGCATCCGACGCCCCACAGCGGATCGCCGGTCAGGGCCGCGTCGCCGATGAGCGCGAGGCCCGGCGCGCTCGCCCTGCGCGTGTGCAGCGGGTAGTCGACGGTGCCGGTGATCTTCGTGACGCGCTCGGCGGCGTCGATGGCCGGAGCGTCGGGCAGGGAGCGGACGAACTCCAGGAAGCTGCCCTCCAGATCCTCCCGGAAGGCCGGGAGGCGCTTCTTGTCCGGGAGCACGGCGACGACCGTCACCCCGTCGTCGTTCGGAAAGGCGTACGCCATGTCGGGCACCAGGAACCAGGCGTGACTGATCCCGTCGCGCAGAGGCAGGTTCCGGAAGTGCGCGAGATAGCCGAAGCGCGCGTTCTCGTGCCGGCGGGTGGGCACCCCGGCGAACCCGGCCACGGCCGAGTCCTTGCCGTCGGCGCCGACCACCAGGCGGGCCCGGATCTCGCGCTCCCCCTCGGGCGTCGACGCCCGCACCCCGACCGTGCGCCCGGCCTCCTCGATCAGCCCGGTCACCTTGTGGCCGAGGAGGACGTCGACGCCGAGGGTCTCGGCCGCACGGGACCTGATCAGCGGGTCGAGGGTGCTGCGCCGGACGTTGTAGCCGTAGGGAAGCTCGGGGCCGGGCGCGGCCCGCGGCTCGATCCATCCCCAACGGGTGTACCAGCGGGCCTCGTTGCGCACGGCGCCGGCCTTCTCCAGGGCGGGTATGAGGCCGAGCTCCCGGAGGACCGGGGTGGCGTTGGCGGTGATGGAGTGGGTGCACAGCGCCTTGTACGCCCCGGGGCGCGAGCGGCGTTCGAGCAGTGCGACGCGGGCACCGCGCCGGGCGAGCAGGATCGCCGCGGTGCATCCGGCGAGGCTGGCCCCGCTGATGACGACGTCGTGGTCGGGTCCGGCGCTCTCGTGCTTGGACATGCTCTGATCGTCCCCCGGTGGTCTGGTGACACTTCTGTCAGGAACATGAGGACGAGAAACATGAACAGTTGTCAAGAGCGCCGGCGCACCCTCACCTTCCCCCGGAGCCCTCCGTGCCCTCCGGGAAGTGGCAGGCCACCTGCCGGGCCTCGCCCGGGCCGGCGATCCGCAGCAGCGGTGCCTCGGTCCGGCAGATCTCCCGGGCCTTGGGGCAGCGCGGGTGGAAGGTGCAGCCCGGCGGGGGAGCGGCCGGGCTCGGCGGGTCCCCGAGCAGCGTGATCCGCTCCCTGGCCCGCTCGGCCGCCGGGTCGGGCAGGGGTACGGCGGAGAGCAGCGCCCGGGTGTAGGGGTGGGCGGGCGCCGCGTACACCCGCTCCTTCGCGCCGATCTCCACGATCCGGCCGAGGTACATGACCGCGACCCGGTCGCAGACGCGCTTCACCACGGACAGGTCGTGCGCGATGAAGAGGTAGGCGAGGCCGAGTTCGCGCTGGAGGCGTTCCATCAGGTTGACGATCTGTGCCTGGACGGAGACGTCGAGGGCGGAGACCGGCTCGTCGGCGACGACGAGCCGGGGCCCGGTGGCCAGCGCGCGGGCGATGCCGATGCGCTGGGCCTGACCGCCCGAGAACTCGTGCGGATAGCGGTCGATGTGCTCCGGGATGAGTCCGACGAGCTCCATCAGCTCCACGGCCCGCTTGCGCGCCTCGGAGGCCGGGGTCCCCTGGACGAGCAGCGGGTCGGAGATGATCCGGGCGACGGTCTGCCGGGGGTTGAGGGAGGAATGCGGGTCCTGGAAGACCATCTGGAGCTCGCGCCGCAGCGGTTTCAGCTCGCGCTGGGAGAGGTGGCTGATGTCGCGTCCGTCGTACGAGACGGAGCCCGCGGTCGGTTCCAGGAGCCGCACGATCATGCGGCCGGTGGTGGACTTGCCGCAGCCGGACTCGCCGACGAGGCCGAGGGTCTCGCCCGCCGCCACGTCGAAGGAGACGCCGTCGACGGCTCGTACGGGCGCCGAGCGGGCCCGGCGCCCGGGGAACGTCATGGTCAGGTCCCGGACGCTCAGCAGGGACGGGGCTGTGGTGGTCATGAGGGAACGCCTTCGTACGCGGGGAAGTGGCAGGCGGCCGGGTGCCCGTCCGGGCCGGCGAGCAGCGGGCGTTCGCCCGTGCAGCGCGCCCGCTCCTCCTCGGAGCCGGCGGCCGCGCGGGGGCAGCGGGGCGCGAACGCGCAGCCCGGTGCCGGGTCGAGGAGGGACGGCGGGCTGCCGGGGATCGCCCGCAGCGGTGCGTCGTCGTGGTCGTCGAGCCGGGGCAGCGAGTCGAGCAGACCCCGGGTGTACGGATGGGCCGGGGCGGCGAACAGGGCGTCCACCGGGGCGTGTTCGGCGGCCCGGCCGCCGTACATCACGAGGACGTCGTGCGCGACCCGGGCGACCACCCCCAGATCGTGCGTGATCATGACGACGGACAGTCCGCGGTCCTGCTGGAGGCGGGCGATCAGCTCCAGGATCTGGGCCTGGACGGTGACGTCGAGCGCCGTCGTCGGCTCGTCGGCGATGAGCAGGTCCGGCTCGCAGGCGAGCGCCATCGCGATCATCACGCGCTGCCGCATGCCGCCGGAGAACTGGTGCGGGTACTCGCCGGCCCGGCGGCGGGGCTCGGGGATGCCGACCTCGCCGAGCGCCTCGACGGCCCGCTCGCGGGCGGCCGCGCGCCGGGACCCGAAGTGCACCCGGTGGTGCTCGGCGATCTGCTCGCCGACCGTGTAGTACGGGTGGAGGCTGGACAGCGGGTCCTGGAAGATCATCGCCATCCTCCGGCCGCGCAGCCGGTTGAGCTCGCGCTCCGGCAGGCCGGTCAGTTCGCGGCCGGCGAGGGCGACGGAGCCGGTGACCTCGGCGCCGGTGTGCAGGCCCATCACGGCGAGCGAGGTGACGGACTTGCCGGAGCCGGACTCGCCGACGATCCCGAGCGTGCGCCCGGGAAGGACGTCGAAGGAGAGGGAGTCCACGGCACGCACGGGGCCGCGCTTGGTCGGGAAGGTGACCGTGAGGTCCCGTACCGACAGCAGGGGGGCCGAGTCGCCCATCAGTACCTCACTCGGGGGTCGACGACGGCGTACAGCAGGTCGACGGCCAGGTTGGCGACGACGATGAAGGTGGCGGCGAGCAGGGTCACCCCGAGGATGACGGGCTGGTCGCCGGTGGACAGGGCGCCGTAGAAGAGGCGGCCGATGCCGGGCAGTCCGAAGATGGACTCGGTGATCACCGCGCCGGCGAGCAGTCCGCCCAGATCCATCCCGAAGATGGTCAGGATCGGTGTCATGCCCGCGCGCAGCCCGTGCTTGACGACCACCGTGCGGCGCGGCAGCCCCTTGGCGCGCGCGGTGCGGATGTACGGCTCCGCCATGGACTCGATCATCGAGCTGCGGCTCTGGCGGGCGTACATCGCGGCGTACAGGATCGCGAGCGCCAGCCAGGGGAGCAGCAGGTTGGTGGCCCAGGAGACGGGGTCGGAGGCGAAGGGCACGTACTGCGGGTAGGGGAGCAGTCCGGAGACCCGGATCAGTCCGTAGATCAGCAGCACCGAGGTGAAGTAGACGGGCAGCGAGGCGGCGGCGACCGCGCCGACCATCAGGGCCCGGTCGGTGAGGGTGTCCTTGTGCAGGGCGGCGGTGACGCCCGCGGAGAGCCCGAGCAGCAGCCAGATCGCGGCCGCGCCCAGGGCGAGCGACGCGGAGACCGGCAGCCGGTCCACGAGCAGGTCCCATACGCTCTGGCTGTTCTCGTACGAGTAGCCGAGGCACGGGAAGTCGCAGTGCAGGGCGTACTGGCCGCTGCCCATGGTGCGGCCCGTGAAGATGCCGGTGACGAAGTCGGTGAACTGCCGCCACAGCGGGGCGTCCAGGCCCATGTGGGCGCGGATCGCCTCAAGGCGCTCGGCGCTGCACGACTTGCCGCAGGCCGCGGCGGCCGGATCGGAGGGCAGGACGTAGAAGATGGTGAAGGTGACGGCGGCGATGGCGACGAGGACGCCGAGCACGCCCAGGAGCCGGCGCCCGAGGTAGGGGATCACGTGCCGCTCCCTCGCGGGTCGAGGACGTCGCGCAGCGCGTCGCCGAGGAGGGTGAAGGCGAGCACGGTGAGGAAGAGGCAGAGGCTCGGGACGACGAAGTACATGGGATCCGTGTCGTAGTAGGCGACGCTCTCGGCGATCATCTGGCCCCAGGACGGGGTGGGCGGGCGGACTCCGACGCCGAGATAGCTGAGGGCCGCCTCGGTGGCGATCATGCCGGGGACGATCAGGGTGGTGTACGCGATGACGGGCCCGGCGACGCCCGGCAGGATGTCGCGGGCGAGGATCCGCCAGGGCCCCGAACCGCCGACGCGTGCGGCGTCGACGTACTCGCGGTGCTTGAGCGACAGGGTCTGGCCGCGGACGACGCGGGCGATGCCGGGCCAGCCGAAGAGGCCGATGACGGCGGTCATGAGGAGGGTCCGGTTGACGTCCCTCGCCACCGACATCATCGCGATCATGAAGATGAGGGAGGGGAAGGACATGGTGAGGTCCATCAGCCGGGAGAGCACGGTGTCGGTGCGCCCGCCGAAGTAGCCGGCGGCGATGCCGGCCGCCGTCCCGGCGACGACGACGATCGCCGTCGCCGAGAAGGCGATGAGCAGGGACACCTGGGCGCCGTGCACGACCCGGGCGAACAGGTCGCGGCCGGTGACGGGTTCGACGCCGAGCCAGTGCTCCGCCGAGACGCCGCCGAGCGCGCCGATGGGCTGACCGCCCAGATACGGGTCGACGGCGCTCTTGTCGAACTCCGCCGGGCCCCAGCCGCCCAGCGAGCCGATCAGCGGGGCGGCCACGGTCAGGAGCGCGAAGAAGACGACGACGGCGAGCGAGAGCTTCACGGAGGTCCGGCGGCGCAGCTCCGCCCGGGCGAGCTGCCAGGGCCCGCTGCCCCCCGTCACGGGCGGGGAGGTCGAGATGGTGGTCATGACGTCCTTCAGCTCGCGCTCTTCGACGGGTCCTTGAGACCGACCGTCGCGAAGTCGAGCTGTCCGCCGAAGGAGGTGTGGCCGAAGGCGCCGGCGATGTTCGTGCCGAGCAGCAGGGGCCTGCGCTCGACGACGACGGGCGCGGTCGGGGCCTTGGCGAGGATCTCCCCGTCGAGCTCCTGCCATGCCTTGTCGGCCTGCGCGGCGTCCGTCATCGCGGCGATCGCGTCCATCCGCTTCATGGTGGCGTCGTCACGGAAGAGTGAGTGGTTGCCGGAGTTGCCCTTCTCCTTGATGTAGCGGCCGTCGAAGACGAAGGGCAGGAAGGTCGACCCGGAGGGGAAGTCGGGGCACCAGCCGGTGTAGACGAGGTCGGTGCGGTTCTTGGTGTCGCCGATCGTGTCGTAGAAGGCGGAGGGGTCGACGGTCTCGATGGTCACCTTGATCCCGGCGCGGCCCAGGGACTGCTGGATCGCCTCGCCGACGGACTTGTCGCCGTTGGAGACGGTGATGCTGGTCGAGAAGCCGTCGGCCTTGCCCGCCTCCTTGAGGAGCTGCTTCGCCTTCTCCACGTCGCCGGTGAGCGGGATCTTCAGGGTGTCGGGCTGCTTGCCGCCGAAGAGGGACGCGGGCATGAGCGCGGTGGCCGGGTCGTTGAGGGCGGGGCCGCCGGACGCGGTGAGGATCGCCTCGCGGTCCAGGGCGTACTGGACCGCCTTGCGCACCCTGACGTCGTCGAAGGGCGCCCGGCCGGTGTGCATCTGGACCATCTCGGTGCAGCTGCTGGACTCGGCGAGGAGCCGCGCCCTGACGTCGGGCTTGGTGAGGACCTTGGGGGTGGACTCGGGGCGGAGCTTGTCCCAGGAGACCGCGGAGGCGTCGGCGCCGGCGGCGGCGATGAGCCGGTCGTCGATCTGGTTGGCCTTCAGGCCCATGGTGACGACGATCCGGTCCGGGTAGGCCTTGCGGACCGTGTCGGTCCCGGGGTCCCAGTGGGTGTTGCGGACGAGGACGAGCTGCTTGTCCCGGGCGTACGAGTCGATCTTGTACGGGCCGGAGGAGAAGGGACGGTTGTCGTACTGGGGCCCCTTGTCCTGCGCCTTGGGCACGGGAGCGAAGGTGGGCAGCACGGTCGCGTAGGGGAACTCGGCGAAGGGCTTGCGGAGTTCGAAGACGATGGTGCGGGCGTCGGGCGTCTTCACCGAGTCCAGGTGCCTGCCCTTGGCGGGGCCCTGGTAGCCCTCGGCGCCGACGAGGTAGCGGGCCGCGTAGTCGGGGCCGCCGGGCAGGTCGGGGGAGAAGGACCGCTCCACGTTGTACTTGACGTCCTGGGCGGTGATCGGCGACCCGTCCTCGTACTTCAGGCCCGGCTTGAGCCTGAAGGTCCAGGTCTTGGCGCCGTTGGAGGAGACGCCGAGGTCCTCCGCGAGGTCGGGTGTCAGCCGGCCGCCCTTCGCGCCGGGCTCCGCCTGGTACGCCAGGAGGGTGCGGTAGAGCAGCCGGGTGCCGAAGTCCATGTCGCCCATCACCCAGTTGCGGGCCGGGTCGAGGTGGGTGAAGTCCTGGTTGGACAGGACGGTGAGCGTGCCGCCCTTCTGCGGGGTCCCGCCGACGATCGCGCCGTTGGTGGAGGTGGCGGGGTTCTTGCGGTCCGGGGAGCCGCCGGCCTTGTCGCCGCCGGAACAGCCGGTCGTGCCGAGGGCGAGGGTCGTCACCAGGGCGATGGCCGTGGTGAGGGTGCGCTGGTTCATGGGTGGTCACTCCGGGAGAACAGCAGTCGGACAGCCGGCTTCGGTGAGCGAGGGCGACTGGAATGTGACCGGTAACATAGTAATGTGAAATTGTACTGACAAGGTGTCGGGAGCTCCGTTACCCATCCGTGTCCGTGAGGTCGGCAGCGGTGGCGACGCGACAACTGAGAAGCTCCCCACGGCCCTTGGCAACTCCAGTGCCATGTGAAATATTACTGCCGTGCCCACGAGAAACACCTCGGATGTCATCGTCGTCGGCGCCGGCGTCGTCGGCGCGGCCTGCGCCCACTACGCCGCCCGAGCCGGCCTCACCGTCACCGTCGTCGACCGCGGTTCCGTCGCCGGCGGAACGACCGGGGCGGGCGAGGGAAACCTCCTGGTCTCCGACAAGGAACCCGGACCCGAACTCGAACTCGCCCTGATCGCGACCGCGTTGTGGCGGGAACTGTCCGAACTGCTCCCGCCGCAGGTCGAGTACGAGGCCAAAGGCGGCCTCGTCGTCGCCTCGGGCGAGCCGGGAATGCGCGCCCTGCGCGACTTCGCGGCCCGCCAGGAGAAGGCGGGCGTCACCAGCCAGGAGGTCTCCGCGGACCGGCTCCACGACCTGGAGCCCCACCTCGCACCCACCCTGGCGGGCGGCTTCCACTATCCCCAGGACGCCCAGGTGATGCCCGCCCACGCCGCCGCCGCGCTGCTGCGCACGGAAGGCGACCGGATCCGGCTCCGCCTCGGCGAGGAGGTCACGGCCCTGCTCACCGGCGCGGCCGGAGAGATTCGCGGCGTACGGACCACGGCCGGCGAGCTCCACGCCCCGTACGTGGTCAACGCCGCCGGAACCTGGGGCGGCGCCCTCGCCGAACTCGCGGGCGTCCACCTGCCCGTACTGCCCCGCAGAGGCTTCGTCCTCGTCACCGAACCGCTCCCGCGCGTCGTGCGCCACAAGGTGTACGCCGCCGACTACGTCGCGGACGTCGCCAGCGGCTCCGCCGCGCTCCAGACCTCGGCCGTCGTCGAGGGCACACCGGCGGGCCCCGTCCTGATCGGTGCCAGCCGGGAACGCGTCGGCTTCGACCGCACGCTCTCCACCGAGGTCGTGCGCCGGCTCGCCGCCGGGGCCACCGCGCTGTTCCCGGTCCTCGGGACCGTACGGGCCATCCGCACGTACCTCGGCTTCCGCCCGTACCTGCCGGACCACCTTCCCGCGATCGGCCCCGACCCCCGCGTCCCCGGCCTGCTCCACGCCTGCGGCCACGAAGGAGCGGGCATCGGACTCGCCCCCGTGACCGGGCGGATCGTCGCCGCCTGCATCACCGGCGCCGCACCGCCCGTCGACATCCACCCGTTCCGGCCGGACCGGTTCGGCGACGCCCCCTCGGCCACCGGCACCGCGCCCTGAGGTACGGGATCCGATCCACCGACACCGCGCCCCCGAGGTGCGCGCACCCACCGTCACGAGAGGAGGGCCCGTGGCCCGCACCCCCGCCGACCTCGTCGGCGCACAGCCCGATCCGCCGTTCGAGATCACCTTCGACGGCCGTCGCGTCACCGCCCTGCCGGGCCAGACCGTCGCCGCCGCCCTGTGGGGCGCCGGCATCCTCGCCTGGCGCACCACCCGGGACGGCGGCCGGCCGCGCGGCGCCTTCTGCGGCATCGGCCAGTGCTACGACTGCCTCGCCACCGTCAACGGCGAACCCAACCGGCGCGCCTGCCTGGTCCCCGCCCGCCCCGGCGACACGATCACCACCCAGGAGGGCCACGGCCATGACCGTCTCACCGTCTGAGCCCGAGACGTACGACCTGGCGGTCGTGGGAGCCGGTTCCGCGGGACTCTCCGGCGCCGTCACGGCCTCCGAACTCGGCCTCACCGTCGCCCTCCTCGACACCTCCGCCCAGACCGGCGGCCAGTACTACCGGCACCCCGCGCCCGCGCTCGGCGCCGTGCGGCCCGAGGCGCTGCACCACGACTGGTCCGCCTTCGCCGACCTCCGCCGCCGCCTCGCCGGAAGCGGCGTCTCCCACCTCGCCGGACACCACGTGTGGTCCACGGTGCGGGAGGGCGACGGGACCTGGACGGTCCACGCGGTCACCGGAGCCGACGGCGACGGAGAGCGGCCCGTGCGCGTCCGGGCCCGCGCCCTGCTGCTGGCCACCGGCGCCTACGAACGCCAACTTCCGTTCCCCGGCTGGACCCTGCCCGGCGTCGTCGGCGCCGGAGGAGCCCAGGCCATGCTCAAGTCCGGCCTCGTGCTGCCCGGCCGCCGCATCGTCGTGGCCGGCAGCGGCCCCCTGCTGCTCGCCGTCGCCTCCTCCCTCGCCGCCGCCGGCGCGCAGGTGCCCGCCGTGGTCGAGGCCGCCGGCTATCTGCGGTACGCCCGCAGCCCCCGGGCGCTCCTGGCCAACCCGGGGAAGGCCGCCGAAGCGGTGCTGCACGGAGCCGGGCTGCTCCGGCACCGGGTCCGCGTCCGGCTGCGCAGCGCCGTCACCGAAGTGCACGGCACCGGCCGGGTCGAGGGCGTGACCGTCTCCCGCCTGGACGCCGACTGGCGCCCCGTACCCGGAACGGGCCGCCGGATCGCCTGCGACGCCCTGGCCGTCGGCCACGGCCTCGTCCCGCAGATCGAGCTGGCCACGACCCTTGGCTGCGCCACCCGGGCGCTCCCCGACGGCACCCTCGGCCTGGCCCTGGACGACTTCCAGGAGACCTCGGAGCGCGGACTGTGGGCGGCGGGGGAGACCGGCGGCGTGGGTGGGGCGGAACTCGCCCGCACGGAAGGCGAGCTGGCGGCCCGGGCCATCGCCGCGCGACTCCTCGGTCGCCCTGCCGGCGAGGGCCGGGTCGCCGAGCTCCGGCGCCGCCGGGACCGGATGCGCGCCTTCGCCGACGTGATGGCCGCGGCCCACGCCCCGGGCCCCGGATGGCAGGGCTGGCTCACCGACGACACGGACGTCTGCCGCTGCGAGGAGGTCAGTGCCGGTCGCGTCCGCGCGGCCGTCACCGAGCTCGGCGCACGGGACGCGCGCACCGTCAAACTCCTCACCCGGGCGGGCATGGGCTGGTGCCAGGGCCGGATGTGCGGGACGGCCGTCGCCTGCCTCGCCGCGCGCGACGGTGCGACCGAACCGCCCGCGGAGCGGCGCCCGTTCGCCGTGCCGGTCCGGCTGTCGGCGCTCGCCGCCCTGGAAGCCCCGGAGGAGGAACCGGAACCCGAGGCTTCCTAGAGCCCGAGAGGCCCGTGCGGGCCTCTCCCCTTTGGAAATCTGTAAAATGTCACACACTATAGAAAGGTCATCGACATGACCGCCACCACCTGGAACACCGACCGCCCCTGGCGCGGCATCATGGTCGCCACCACCCTCCCCTTCCGCGAGGACCTCTCCGTCGACCACGACGCCTACGCCGAGCACGTCGCCTGGCTGATCGCCAACGGCTGCGACGGCGTCGTCCCGAACGGCTCCCTCGGCGAGTACCAGACCCTCACCGACGCCGAGCGCGCCCAGGTCGTCCGTACCGCCGTCGAAGCGGCCGGCGACGGGGCCCGCGTCATGCCGGGCGTCGCCGCCTACGGCAGCGCCGAGTCCCGCCGCTGGGCCGAGCAGGCCGCCGAGGCCGGCTGCGGCTCGGTCCTCCTCCTGCCGCCCAACACCTACCGCGCCGACGCGGCGGCCGTACGCGCCCACTACACCGAGGTCGCCGGAGTCGGGATCCCCGTCGTCGCGTACAACAACCCCTTCGACACCAAGGTCGACCTCACCCCCGACCTCCTTGCCCGGCTGCACGGCGACGGCAGCATCGTCGCGGTGAAGGAGTTCAGCGGCGACGTGCGGCGCGCGTACGAGATCGCCGAACTCGCCCCCGAGCTGGACCTGCTCATCGGCGCGGACGACGTCCTCCTGGAGCTGGCCGTGGCCGGCGCCGTCGGGTGGATCGCCGGCTACCCCAACGCCTTCCCCGCCAGCTGCGCCACGCTCTACCACGCCGCCGTCGCGGGCGACCTGACGACCGCGCTGCCGTTGTACAAGTCCCTGCACTCCTTGCTGCGCTGGGACTCGAAGACGGAGTTCGTCCAGTCCATCAAGCTCTCCATGGACATCGCCGGCCGCCCCGGCGGCCCCACCCGGCCGCCGCGCCACCCGCTCACCGGCACGACGGAGACGGCGGTGCGAACGGCGACGGAGAAGGCGGTGGCGGAGGGACACCACTGAGACCGGGCTCGGGCAGGCGCGGCCGAGGCCGGGGGGCGGATGCGGGCGCGTGACGGCGTCCCAGGGCGCCTCCTGCCCGGCCGCCCCTCCCGGACGTCGCCCTTCCCGGGCACCCCCCGTCCCGGACAACCCTTTCCCAGTCCAACCCCTCCCCGGAGGCCTCCTCCCGTGACCGACGCACCTCCCACCCTCGTCTCCCGCAACCCGGCCGACCCGGCCGACGTGCTCCTGCAGACGGCCGCTCCCGGTGCCTTCGCCGCCGTCGACACCGTCGAGCGGGCCCGGGCGGCGCAGCCCGGCTGGCTGCTCGCCGGGGCCGCCGCGCGGTCGGCCGCCCTCGACGCCATCGCCACCGCCGTCGACGCCGCGGCCGGCGAACTCGCCGAACTCGCCGTGCGCGAGGTCGGCAAGCCGCTCTCCGAGGCCCGGGCCGAGGTGGCCCGTACCGCCGCGATCTGGCGCTACTACGCCCAGGCCCCCTACCAGTCCACCGGCGCCGTCCACGAGACCGCCGCAGGGGCCGGACTCCTCCTGACCCGGCGCCGCCCGCACGGCGTGGCCGGGCTCATCACGCCCTGGAACTTCCCCTTCGCCATCCCCACCTGGAAGGCCGCGCCCGCGCTCGCGGCCGGGAACACGGTCGTCCTCAAGCCCGCCCCCGAGGCCACGGCCTGCGCCCAGCGCCTCGCCGAGATCGTCCAGAAGGCCGTACCGGAGGGGGTGTTCACCGTCCTGCCCGGCGGCCCGACCGAGGGCAACGCGCTCGTCTCGGCCGTCGACGTCGTCTCCTTCACCGGATCCACGCCCGTCGGCCAGGCCGTGGCCCGGGCCGCGACCGCCCGGGGCATCCCGGCGCAGGCCGAGATGGGCGGACTGAACGCGGCGCTCGTCCTGCCCGACGCGGACATCGAACAGGCGGCCGGACACATCGCCGCCTCCATCGCCGGGTACGCGGGCCAGAAGTGCACCGCGACCAGTCGTGTCATCGCCGTCGGCTCCGCACTCGACCCGCTGCGCGAGGCGCTCTCCGAAGCACTGAGGGCCCTCCCGGTCGGAGACCCGTCCGACCCGGCCACCGTGTGCGGACCGCTCATCCAGGAAGGCGCCCGCGACCGGATGGTCGAGGCCTGCCGAGGGCTGAGCACGCTCGCCGGAGGCAGCGCGCTCGACCGGCCCGGCTGGTACGCGGCCCCGACCCTCGTCGAGAAGGTGTCGCCCGGGCACCGGCTGCTGCGCGAGGAGGTCTTCGGCCCCGTCGCGTCTCTGCTCGCCGCCGACGACCTCGCCCACGCGATCCGGATCACCAACTCCGTCCCGTACGGCCTGGTCACCTCGGTCCACACCGCGGACCTCAACACGGCTCTGAACGGCCTCGACCTCCTGGACACCGGCATGATCCGGATCAACGCCCCCTCCACCGGCGTCGACTTCCACCTGCCGTTCGGCGGCTCCAAGGCCTCCAGCCACGGGCCGCGCGAGCAGGGCGGAGCCGGCCTGGAGTTCTACACGTCGGGCCGGACGTACACCCTGGCGCCGGCGGGCCCGGCGGCCTGACCCCGTACGGTGGTGGGCCCCGCTCGAAGGTTCACCACCGTACGCACCGAGGGAACGCCCCCACCGCAGCGAGAGGACCCATGAACCCCGCGTACGCGACCGTCGACCACACCTTCACCGTCCCCCTGGACCACCGGGCCCCCGACGGCCCCACCCTCCAGGTCTTCGCCCGCGAGGTCGCCGACCCGGCCCGCGCCGGTGAGGAACTGCCCTGGCTGCTCTACCTCCAGGGCGGACCCGGCGGCAAATCGCCCCGGCCGTCCGCCGGTACGCCCGGCTGGCTGCCACATGCCCTGAAGACCCACCGGGTGCTGCTCCTCGACCAGCGGGGCACCGGCCGTTCCAGCCCGGTCACCGCGCGCTCCGCCGCCCGCTTCGACTCCCCGCAGCGCCTCGCCGGCCATCTCGCGCACTTCCGCGCCGACTCGATCGTCGCCGACGCGGAACTGATACGCCGCGCACTCTGCGGCGACACCCCCTGGGAGACCCTCGGCCAGAGCTACGGCGGCTTCCTCACTCTTACCTACCTCTCCCGGGCCCCGCAGGGGCTGCGCGCCTGCTACGTCACGGGAGGCCTGCCGGGGCTCACCGCCACGGCCGACGACGTGTACGCGCGCACGTACCCCCGGGTCCGCGACCGCGTCCTGGACTTCTACGCCCGCTACCCGCAGGACGCTCCCCGGCTGCGGAAGATCGCCGACCTCCTCGCGGCCGGCGACGTCCGCCTGCCGGACGGCGACCGGCTCACCCCGCGCAGGCTGCGCACACTGGGACTCGTCCTCGGCATGGGCGACGGCTTCGAGCGCCTCCACTGGCTGCTCGACGAAGCCCAGGACGCCGGCGGCGAGTTGACCGACACCTTCCTGCACCAGGTGATGACCCTGACCGGCTTCGCCGACGCCCCACTCTTCGCCGTCCTGCAGGAGAGCCTGTACGGGCAGGGCGAGGGCCCGACCGACTGGGCGGCCGCCCGCGCCCTGGACGACTTCCCCGAGTTCGCCGAGGACGCCGACCCCCTGCTGCTCACCGGCGAGATGATGTACCCGTGGATGTTCCGCGAGATCAGGGGCCTGCGCCCCTTCGCCGACGCCGCCGACCTCCTCGCCGCACGCACCGACTGGCCGCCCCTGTACGACCCGCGCCGCCTCGCGGCGAACGAGGTGCCGCTCGCCGCCATCGTCTACCACGACGACATGTACGTGGACGCGGGCCTCTCGCTGCGTACGGCCCGTGAGATCGGCGCCACGCGCGTGTGGGTCACCAACGAGTGGGAGCACGACGGCCTCGCGGCCTCGGGCGGCCGGGTCCTCGCCGGGCTGATGGAGAGGGCGGCGGGCCGGGCCTGAGAGAGCGGAGACCGCCGGCTCAGTCGGCGAGGGCGCGGCGGAGTACGGCCCCGAGTTCGGCGTTCTGGCGCTGTGAGACCTCGGCGGAGAGGATCGCCTGCGAGCCGTGGAACGTCCCGGGCCACTGGTGGATCTCGACGGACACGCCCGCCCGGAGCAGCCGGACGGCGTAGGCGAGGTCCTCGTCGCGGTTGGGGCAGTACTCGGCGGTGGCGACGTAGGCAGGCGGCAGGCCGGACAGGTCGGCGGCCCGTGCGGGGGCGGCGTACGGCGTGGCGGGCCGGGAACCCAGGTAGTGCCGCCACGCGGCGATCGCCTTGCCCCGGTGGAACCACGGCGTGTCCGTGAAGTTCCGGGCCGACCACGTGTCGAGCCGGTCGTCGAGGCCCGCCTGGTTGAGCAGCTGGAATCGGACCGGCGGCCCCTGTTCGTCACGCGCCCGCAGCGCCACCGCGGCGGCGAGTCCGCCGCCGGCGCTGTGGCCGCCGACCGCGATCCGCGCCGGATCGATGCCGAGCTCGGCGGCGTGCCCGGCGGCCCAGCGCAGGACGGCGTAGGCGTCGTCCAGAGCGGCCGGGAAGGGGTTCTCGGGCGCCAGCCGGTAGCCGACCGAGATCACCACCGCGCCGGAACTCTCCGCGATACGGGTCGCCCACGGGTGCTCCGTGTCCACGTCGCCCATGACGAAACCGCCGCCGTGCAGCCAGATCACGGCGCCCTGCGCCTGGCGCGGCCGGTAGATCCGTACCGCCACGTCCGGGTCGGCGGGCACGACACGGTCCTCGACCTCCATCCCGGAGGTGTCCGGTGCGGGCACGGCGGCCGCCAGACAGCCGAAGTACATGCGGGAGGAGACCGGGTCGGACAGATCGTTCTGCGGGAAGAAGGGGATGAACGCTTCGAGTTCGGGATCCATGACGGCCATCCTCCGTGCGCGCGTCCGCGCGATCACCCGCCGTCCGTCGCGCATCCCGCCCCGATCACGCGCCGATCGGCGCGCCTCGGTGTGGCCGTGCGTCTGCCATCCTTCTGCCATGGAGGCACTCGCCGTACGGCTGTCGGGACTCGATCCGTACGTGGACGGCGCGATGCGCATCGTGGCGTTCTACGACACCCTGATGCGACGCCGCGTCGATCTCGCGGCCCTCACCCGCGCCTCGGCGGGCCTGGCCGAATGCGTCGCCGGGATCCGGCTCCACGGCACCGGGCGTACGACCCGTGTCTCGCCGCACGGCACCCAGGCGTCCACCCCGCCGGCGCCCGCGTCCACCGAGGCACCGATCACCCTCGACGAGGAGGAGATCGGCACGGTCTGGCTGGAGAGGCCCGGCCCGCCCAACCCGCTCGACGAGGTCCTCCTCGACCGCTTCGCGATCGCGGCCGCGGCCGCCGCCGAACGCTACGGCCCCGCCCGCACCACCATGGCCGACCCCGCCCTCGTCGAACTGGTCGTCAGCTCCGACAGCGACGACGCCGCCCGGGCCCGCGCGCTCCGCCTCCTGGGCTTCGCCCCCGACCTCCCCGTCCACGTCGCCGCCGTACGCACCTGCCTGCCGCTCGACCGCGTCGGAACGCTCGTCTGCCCGGCCCGTCCGGTGAAGGCGGCCCCGCTCGCCGACGTGGGCGTCATCCTGGCCACCACCCTGGACCGTACGGGCTTTCCCGCAGGGGTACGAGCGGGGATCGGCGCCACCGACAGCCCCGACCGCTCCTGGCGCCGGGCCCGCACCGCGCTCCGCTTCACCTCCCCGCGCGAACCGGTCGTCCACCACAGCGACCTGGGCGCGCTCGCCCTCCTCGCGGACATCCCCGAGGACGCCGTACGGGACAACCCCGACGTGACCGCGATCTCCCGCCTGTCGCCGGAGGACCTGGAGACCCTCGACACCTACTGCGCCACCGCCTCCGTCCGCCGCGCGGCCGACCTGCTCCACCTCCACCACAGCAGCATCGCCCGCCGCCTCGATCACATCGGCAAGACCCTCACCCTGGACCTCACCGCCCCCACGGGCCTGACCCGCGCCCGACTGGCCCTCACCACCTGGCGCCTGCTCGACGACTGAACGACCACGTGGAGAAAGGGCGTTGACGGCTCGGGCCCCGCCTGAGAGTCTTCCTGCGATCATGAACAACACCCTCCTGCCCCCGCTGCTCACCCGGACCGCCGAGGAACGGCTGCACCGGGTCCTCGGGGCGTGCGTGATCGCCCGATGACCGCTGAACACCGCCTCACGTACGAGGCGTTCGTCGAACTCGCGTCCGCCGACCCGGCCGTCGTCGGTCTCGTCCTCAAGGGATCCCGGGCGCACGCGGGCATGACCACAGAGCACTCCGACCACGACCTGTACGTCGTCCTCGCCGAAGGCGCGTCGACGCCGCTCACCCGGTACGCGGGGCACCGCACCCGCGAGCTCGACCTCGTCCTCCTCTCCCTCGACTCCTTCCGGGACCTGGGAATGCCGGGTTTCGAGCGGTACGCCCTGGCCCGCGCCCGGGTCGTGCTCGACCGGCTCGACGGAGACATCGGCCGGATCCTGGCCGCCAAGGCCCGCCTCACCGCCGACGAAGCGTCCCGCGCCGCCGCGCCATGGCTCGACGCCTACGCCAACTCCCTCTACCGCTCGCTGAAGAACGACCGGGACGGACACGGTCTCGCGGCCCGGCTCGACGCCACCGACAGCATCGGCCACCTCCTTGAACTGCTCTTCGCGCTCGATCGTCGGCCTCGTCCCTACAACAAGTACCTGGAGTGGGAGCTCGCCCGGTACCCGCTGCCCGGCTGGGACACCGACGAGCTCCTCGACGCCGTGGGCCGCATCTCGGGGTCGGGGGACGCGTCCGCTCAACGCCGGCTCTTCGCCCGGGTGGAGGAAGCAGCCCGACGCCATGGACACGGCGAGGTGCTCGACGCCTGGGGCGAGGACCTGGAACTGATGCGCGGGCGGTAGGCGTACGGGCCGTTCTCGGGGGCGACCGAGGCGACCGGGGGTGGACGGAGCGCGCTGACCGCCTCCTCCGGTCCTCAGAGGCGCTTCGCGCTGCGCAGGGTCTTGGCGTAGTAGCCGTTGCCGTCGAGGCGGGAGACGCCGCCTATGTCGCCGATCGTGGGGCCGTTGACCTCCTCACGGCTGGAGACGAAGATCAGGTGCCCTTCGGTGTCGTGACCGAGGACCATGCCGACGTGGTCGAGCCGCTGCCCGGTGCGCGTGTCGAGCTTGAAGAAGACGAGGTCGCCCGGCTGCAGCTGGTCGATGGCGGTGGGCCGGTCCTGGGGGGCGATCCCGGTCAGCGGCAGCACGTCCACGCCCTGGTCGGAACGGGCCATGCCGTTCGCCGTGCGCGGCAGGCCGTCGCCGGACTTGTCCGAGGACATCAGCGGGTAGCGCGCGCGGTAGCCGAGGACCATGCGCATGTAGCCGGAGCAGTCGAGGGACCGGGCCCGGATGGCCTCCGGTGTACCGACGGAGCCGTCCCGGAAGGGGTACGGGAGGCCCAGGTAGTCGTAGAAGTCGGACTGCTCCAGGCGGAGGTCCCCGCCCTCGGCCCCGGTGGTGTTCAGCGGGCCGAAGTTGGCGTCGCCCGCGAAGACACGGCCCTGCTCGTCCTTGCGCTGGGCCGCACCCGCCACGTACTGGAAGGCGAACGCGAAGATGTCGTCCTCCTTGCTGCCCGCGTTCTCCGCGTACCAGTCCTTGAACCACTTCTCGTTCTCCGCGCCCTTGGCCCAGGGCTTCGGCATGAGCCGGATCCAGTCGGTCGTGGAGACCTTGGAGGCCGTGGAGGTGGGCTCGGCGAAGGTACGCGCCGGGCCCGTGAGCTTCGCCGTCCGCGCGCCGTCGGTCAGAACCGCCTCGACCTGGCCGTCGGCGCCGCGGAGCACGCTGCGCGCGGGGTTCTCCAGACGGGACCATCGCTCCCCGCCCGTGGGTTCGGCCGCACCCGCCTGGTTCCCGGTCCCGTTGAGCACGCCGACGTTGCGCACCTCGGTGACGCCCTGGTCCTCCTGCTTGCGCAGCTCGAGGGTGAGGTACCCCGAGGTCGCGACGAGCCCGAGCACCGCGAGGCCCGAGAGGAGCGGGCGTGACTTCTTCTTCCCTGCCATGGTTCTTCCTTGGTTGTCAGGCGGCGGCGGGCATGACGCCGAGCAGCAGGCCGGCGGCGACGACGATGTAGGCCAGGAGCGAGACGGAGGCCGTCGCCAGGAGCGTGGGCCCCTTGGGCTGGCGGACCAGCTGGTAGGCGATGAGGCCGGGCACGATGAACCCGAGGGTCTGGTTGCCGTACAGCAGGGGGAACTCGAGCGAGAGGACGATCATCACCGTGGCCTGCAGGAGCACTCCGAGGAGGACCACCGCGGCGAACAGCCGCTTGCCGTAGAGGATGACGAGGCGCTGCATGACCTTCGTACCCGCGTAGGTGAGTGCCGTGACGCCCACGACCATGGCCGCGCGCTGGAGGTCCTCGATGAGGGTGAGGGCGAGCCAGCCCGGGGTGATCATCCCGCCGGGGGAGAGGTTGGTCGTGAGATAGCACAGCAGGGAGAACAGCAGACCGATGGCGATGCCCAGGGCGGCCATCTCGGGGGTCAGTGCGGCGGTGGTCAACGGGGGCTCCGGGCGCGGTTACGGGTGGTGAGGCGGGCGGTCGGCGGGGACCGGCGGGTCAGGAGTGCGGCTGGGCGTGGTCGTCGCCCCCATGGGGCGGCTGGTGGAACCAGTCGAACGACTCCTCGGGGCCGGGCACGCTCCATCCGTCGTCGGGACCGCGACGGGCCGTGAGCACCACCGGTCCGGGATGGACGTCGGTGGTCGGCTGGAGCGGGATGCGCACCAGGGGGATCTCCTGGGTCTGGGCGGCCTGGTACCGCTCCTCCTGGGCCAGGGGGTACGAGGCGTACGGGTCCAGGCGCGGCGGCTGGGCGTGGCCCGCCGGTGCCGTCTGCGGCCAGGTGCCGTCCGCGTCGTGGTCGGCGGGGTGGTCGGCGCCGGCGTCGGTGCTGTCGTCGGCCGGGAGTTCGGCGAGGTATTCGAGCAGCTCCTCGCCCTGGCCGTGGATGTTGCCGATGGCGACGAGCGAGGAGCCGTCGGGCATCCGGTCGAGCAGGGCCGGCATGAACTCCTCGGCCGGGCGCCGGTCGCCACCGAGGTCGACCGCCCGGTCCCGCCAGGCGGCGGGGATGGCGTCGATGGCGCTCTTCGAGGGGTGACCGATGACGAAGACGTTGTCCGGCCGCAGGTCGGGGATGATCTCGCCCATCTGCCCGTTGCGTTCGACACGGTCGGGCCGGCAGTTGATGACGACGTTCAGCGGGCGGCTGATGGCTCCGAGGTCGAGCAGCTGGTTCACGTTCATGAGGGTCGACTCGGGGTCGTTCGCCGCGAAGACGTTCGCGAAGGCGAGCCGCCGGTTGCCGGGCGTGACGTAGCGCTCGACCGAGAGCACACCGGGGTCCGGCGGGGCGTCGTACATGCCCTGCAGCGCGACCTCCCGGTCGATGCCGAGGAGCTCCGCGACGGCGAGGGCGATCGCGACGTTCTCCTTGAAGGTGAACCAGCTGAAGCCGCGCAGCTCGGCGTCGCTGACCGTCTCGGGGTCGGCGTAGACGAGCCGGCAGTTCCGGGCGTCCGCCTCCTCCTGCAGGATGTGGAAGCGCTCCCTCTCCGCGGTCACGCAGACGCCGTTCTCCGGCATGGAGCGGGACAGGGAGCGGGCCACGTCGTCCAGGGTGGGGCCCATCTCCGCGAGATGGTCCTCGCGGACGTTGCACAGGACGCCGATCGTCGAGCGGATCAGCTTGCTCTGGTTGACCTCCTGCAGCGCGGGCATGACGGCCATGCACTCGATGACGAGGGCGTGCGGCCGGTACGTGGCGGCCCGCCGCACGATGCCGATCTGCTCCACCACGTTGGCGATGCCGAACTTCCGGTAGACGGGCTCCTCGGTCGCGTCGGGGTGGATGAAGCGCGCCGCCGTGCCCGTCGTCTTGGCGACGGTCACGAGACCGCCGCCGCGCAGCGCTCCCGCGCACAGCCGCGTGATGGAGGACTTGCCGCGGATGCCGTTGACGAGCACCCGGGTGGGGATGATGTGGAGGGCGGCGTAGTGCCGGCGCTGTTCCACGATGCCCGCGATCAGCAGGAGCACTCCGCTGATCAGCAGGACGAAGTACAGGTAGAGCACGGACTTGTCACCTTCCGCCGACGCCGGGCCGGGTCTCCGCGGACCGGCGCGCGTGGTTGTGTCTGTGGGCCTGCGCCTGCTGGCGCAGCAGTTCGAGGCTGCGGACGACGGCGCCCACCTCGTCCTGGTACCGGGGGTACAGCACGGTCTTGAGGTCGCCGTCCACGAGCTTCTCGGCGCTGACGGCGAGGGCGCGCAAGGGCCGTATCACCACGAGGTGGACCCAGCCGAGGCAGAAGATGATCGCGGCGAGCCCGAGCATTCCGGCGAGGACGCTGCGGTCCTCGCGCTCGTACGGGGCGATCTGGAAACGTGCCGCGTCCTGGCGGCTGACGACGGTCCAGCCGATGTCGGCCGTGACGCCGCCGCCGGAGAACGGGGCGGCCGCGGCGACGGTGACGCCGTTCCCCTCCCGGATGAGCAGTCCGTTCTCGACGGGACCCGCGCCGACCCGCATGCCGGCGGCCCGGACGAGGTCCTTCAGGGCGCCGTCCGGGAGTTCCTCGAACGCCAGGAAGCCGTTGCCGGCGGCGACGGTCTGCCCGGCGGAGTCCAGCACACGGACGTCTCCGAGGCCCGGCCGGGCGAGGAGCGAGTCGAGGAAGTCCACCCGGATCTCGCCGACCAGGGTGCCGCCCTCCCGCTCCGGCAGCGGAGCGCCGGCCTGGACGATCGGCTCCTTGCCACCCTGCCCGGACACCCGGACCAGCGGCAGGTCCTTGCCGCGCTTCCAGTCGTGGGGATCCGAGCCCGCCCGCGCGCCGACCTCACCGTCGGCGCCCACGACGTACAGGGCCCGGTAGCGGGGGTGCTTGAGGAGCGCCTCCTCCAGGAGCCGGCCGGTGTCCTCGTGGTGCTCCTCCGTGATCAGACGCGAGGTGGAGACGAGGTCGGCCTGCGCTTCGTTGAGCGCCCTGCGCAGACGGTCGGCGATCAGGTCCGTACGGTCCCGCTGGTCGTTCACCATGGTGGTCGGCACGCTGACCGAGTCGTCCGTACGGTTCAGGAGCAGGCCGACGGGCACGCACCACAGGAGCAGCAGGGCCGCCGTCACCACCAGCGGACCGCGGCCGCCGACCGGGGTCCGGGGGCGGGGGGCGGCCCCGGAGCCCGCGCCGTCACCGGCGAGCTGACGGCGCAGGCGCTCGAGAGCGGCACCGATGCGGGCGGCCTCTCCCCAGCGGGGCACGGAGACCGGACGGGTCAGATCGCCGCGGGCGAGCCGGCGGGACTCCAGGAACAGGCGCAGCAGCGGCCGCTGCACGGTCGCCCACAGGACGGTCACGGCGAGGAGCCCGAGCAGCACGAGGACGCCCGCAGCCGCCAGGCCGTACAGTTCGAGGCCCTGGTCGGAGGTCTGCTGCTTGACCACGGGCAGCAGCGCCACCACCGTGAGCCCGAGACCTGCCGCCTGGCTGTGCTTCTCCTCCGGGTTGGCGGAGGCGAGCGAGGCGTAGCCGGCCGTGGCGACGCGGCCGTTGTACTCGCCGCCCAGGAGGGTGCCGCTGACGCCGGGGTAGCCCCGCGAGCCGGGCTCCTTCGCGCGGACGGGGTGCTGCTCGGTGCGCACCGCGGCCTGGTCGGCCAGGCGGCTCATCTGCTGGTGGAGGAAGGAGAGCTCCTGGCGCTCCTGGTCGGAGTTGAGGGCTTCGGCCTGCTCGAAGCCGGCCGTGCCGAGGATCTCGCCGTTCTCGGCGACCACGGCCATGCTGCGGAAGGGCCCGAGGTTGATGGCCGGCACGGACAGGCTGCTCGATGCGAGCAGCAGCTGCTGCGGCCGGTCGGGCCAGTCCAGCACGGCCATCGTCATCAGGCGCACGTCGCCGGCCTGGAGCCGCACCATGCGGGGCGTCAGCGCCTTCTCGCCGAGGAGGACGTCCTTGTCCAGCCAGGAGAGAGGAATCGTTTCCCCTCGCGCGGCGAGAACGTCCCCGCTCTCCAGGTCGACGATCGTGGTGCCGGTCCACTTCTGGTAGGTGCGGCCCAGGTCCGAAAGGATCCGCTCGGGCTTCACCGGGCGTCCCGCGCTGAGCGCGGCGGCGGTGCGGTCCAGGTCGGTGACCCGCTCGTCGATCGAGGCGCGCAGCGCGATGGCGCCGTCCTCGGCGAAGTACTGCTGAGAGGAGAGCACCGCCGTCGGCACGACCGTGTCCTTGCCGGGGCCGAGCACCTTGGCCGTCAGGCCGGCCAGACCGAGGACCAGCACACACAGGACCGCGATCGGCGGACGGATGCCGCCCAGGAGAGGCATGTCCGCGCGCCTGCGGCTCCGGCGCCGCCCTCCGCGCACGCGGTACGCGGCATTACTCGATGTCACTGCTGCTCTTTCCTGGTTCCTGCGGCCGCCGCACACCAGGGCCGCCGCTGACGCGGGCCCGGCTCGGCTGTGGTCACGCGCGCACGCGGTGCGCGCGGGGGAGGGACGGGGGTGACGGCTCAGTCCTGCAGGGAGAGCTCGGCCAGGCCGTCGCCCCCCGGAGCTCCCCGGTTGAAGAGGAAGCCGCGCGTCCGCTCGGCGGCGAGGCGGTAGCGGGAGAGCCGGTCCGCGGTGAGGCCTTCGGGGTGGTCGAGCATGTGCCGGACGTCCACGAGCCGGTGTTCCTGGACGGCGCCCTCGGGGAGCTTCTCACCGGGCTCGGCATCGGGCGGAACGTCCACCAGCGTGGTGCGGTAGCGGGCGGACACGTCCCACCCGGAGGTGGTCTCCCGGAACTCGAACCAGCCGATCGCCCCCTCCTCGGTCAGCCCCGTGGGCGTGGAGTGCCGGGCCACCTGGTTGCCCAGGCTGTAGGCGACCCACTTGCCGTTCAGCTTCTGGATCGGCTGCACCACGTGCGCGTGGTGACCGATCACCAGATTGATGCCGGTCTCCTTGGTGATCCGCTCGGCGAGCTCCAGCTGGGGGACGCTCGGCTCGTTGTAGTGCTCCAGGCCCCAGTGGAGCGAGAGGATCACCACTTCGGCGCCCTGCGCCCGGGCCCGCTTCTCGGCCTTCTTGATCTCGTCCGTGCCGATCCGGTTGAAGGACCAGCGCTCCTTCGCGGACGTCGGGTTGAGGAAGGACTCCCACGAGTAGGCCAGGTGCGCCACCTTGACGCCCTTGACGTCGCGGATGTTGATCTTCTGGGCTTCCTCGGGCGTACGGGCCGAGCCCGTGTGGCCGAGCCCCACCCGGTCCATCGCGTCCAGCGTGTTGCGGATGGCCTTGAGGCCGTGGTCGTTGGTGTGGTTCGAGGCCGTCGAGCAGGTGTCGTAGCCCACGTCCTTCAAGGTCGTGAGGATCTGCGGCGGCACCAGGAACTCCGGATAGCCCTGCCAGGGCCCCCGGGGGGAGCCGACGGGCGTCTCCAGATGACAGATGGCCAGGTCGGCCCTGCTGATCACCGGCTTCACACCGGCCATCAGGGGGCCGAAGTCCAGTCCGGCCTGCCCCTGGCCCGTCTTCTTCGCGTCCCGGGCGCCCTGCTCGACCAGCTCCGGGTGGATGAGAACATCTCCGGCGGCGGCGACGGTGAACGAACGTCCTCCCGGCTTGCTCTGCGACTCCGTCGGGGTGGACGCACAGCCGACGGTGAGAGCGGCGAGGGCCGCCGTCACTGCCAGCGCACGACCTATGGGGAGAGAATCGCAGAATGTCACCGGCCGATCCTCACATGAGTCTCAAGATCAACTTCCTTGTGGGCGTTACGAGATCATCACTTTTTCTTCACTTCCTCGCTGTCGCGGGACTCGCTCTGGCGCTCGTCGGCTGCCAGTTCGCGGCACCGGGCGGCGCGGAATCGGAACGCCCTCGCGGCCGTGAGCTCGTGGACCTCGACGGCCGGATCGTCGCGTACGCCCAGCAGGCCGGAGACCGTGCGCCGTACACGCCCCCCAGCGCTGCCCAGCGCGAGCGCCTCGCCCGCGGCGTCGGTCATCTGCTGGACGGCGAGCGCGCGGAGGCCGAAAAGGACCTCGCCGCCGTCGGCTTCCATGTGACGGGGCTCACCGACGCCGGCTCCGGCCGCCGCTACGACGAGGTCGCCGCCCTCGCGGAGGGGGCCCCGGCGCGATGGGGACGGCTGTACGTCGACGCCGACGCCGGCATCCGCTGGAGCGTGCAGGTGCCGCACCCGGTGGCCGACCGCGGCACCGAGTCGCTCGGCGCCCGGCTCCTGGAGGAGACTCCGGGCGGCACCCTTGTCCTCGCCGGCGCCCATCGCACCTCCGGCCGCGGCGACGCGGCGGACGTCGCCCACCGCACCGACAGCGCCTTCCACGCGATCGTCACGGAACTGCAGAAACGAGGCGTTCCCGGCCTTCAGCTGCACGGCTTCGCCAAGGACGCGAAGCGCCCCTACGAAGCCATCCTCTCCACCGGCGCCGTCGAGACCGCCCCCGCGGAGGCCGCGGCCCTGGCCTCCCACATGGAGACGCGCGGCCTCCGCGTGTGCAGGGGCTGGGCCGACCGCTGCCCCCTGGAAGGCACCACGAACGCCCAGGGGAAGGCGGCCCGACGCCACCACACGACCTTCATCCACGCGGAACTCTCTCCGGCGGCGAGGGCCGACGGCGCGACGGCCACCAAGACCCGGACAACCCTCTCCGCCCTCCTGGACACATGGACGGCCCAGGGACGCTAGCCCGTCATCGGGGAGCGGTCTCCGGGCCGGTCTGCTCGGGGAGGGCGGGTGCCAGGAACTGGCGGGCCTGCAGGTTGTACGCCTCCCGGAAGGCTCCGGTGCCGAAGGCCGGGTCCATGAGCTGTTCGAACGTGCCGTGCTCGACGACCCTGCCCCGCTCCAGGACGTAGATCAGGTCGGCGTGGCGGACGCTGTGGAGGCGGTGGGTGATGAGGACGGTGGTCTGGCCCGTACCGGAGAGCCGGTGGATCTGGTCGAAGACCCGCTGCTCGGCGACCGGATCCAGGGCGCTGGTCGGTTCGTCGACGACCAGGACCTGTCCGTCCCGGTACCGGGCCCGGGCGAGGCCGATCTTCTGCCACTGTCCGCCGGAGATGTCCTGACCGCCCTGATAGCCGCGGGCGAGCAGCGTGTCGAGGCCGCGGGGCAGCTTGGCCACCACGTCGTCGGCGCCCGCGTAGGCGGCCGCCGCGTCGACGTCGCGGTCGTCGATCGCGCTGCCGGGCCGGCCGATCCCGATGTTGACCCGGGCTGTGAACGGCCATCGCTGGAAGTTCTGGGCGACCATCGCGACCCGGGAGAAGAGCCGGGCCCGGCAGGCCTCGGCCGCGTCCACCTCGCCCCACATCACCCGGCCGCTCGCGGGCATGTGCAGACCGCACAGCAGCTTGGACACCGTCGTCTTGCCGGACCCGTTCTCCCCGACGAGGGCCACGGTCCTGCCGCGGGGGATGACCAGGTCCACCTCCCGCAGCGACGGCTCCGCCGCCCCCTGGTAGGAGAAGCTGACCTTCTCGAAGCGGATCGCGTCGAAGTCCTCCGGCAGGTCCACGCCCGCCTCCGGGATCGCCCGCCGCTCGGCCTCGGTGCAGAGCCGTTCCAGGTCGGCGACGAAGAGGGACTCCTCCTGGAGGTCGGCGACGCGCAGCACCAGGTCGGTGATGCTCGCCGACCCGGCGCGGATCGCGAGCACCGCCGTACCGCCGACGGCGAGCGCCATCTGGCCGTTCCAGAGGAGGAGGCCCAGGACCGCGTACGCGGCGACCGTGGCCACCCCACGGGCGCCGTCGGCGAGCAGTCCCGTGCGGGCCCCGACCCATGCGAGCCGGGTCTGTTCCCGCTCGCTCGTCTCGGCCATGCCCCGGAAGTGTTCGAGGAGGAACGGCCCCACGTCATGGACCCGGACCTCGCCCGCCGCCTGCTGGTCGATCAGGAGCCGGCTGAGCAGCTGTGCGGCGCGCGTGTGCTGGACGAACCGGTGCCAGCTCTCGTACCGCGCCCGGGCCATCGTCAGGGATCCCCACGCGCTCGGCAGCGCCATCGCCACGAGCAGCGGAAGCAGCGCCGGGTGCAGGACCGTCAGCACGCTCGCGGCCGCGATCAGCGAGATCGCCGAGGCGACCACGGCCGTGCAGTAGCCCACCATCCGCCGGGCCGCGTCGGCGCCCCACTGTGCCGAGTCCATCAGCTTGTGGAAGGCGTCGTCCTCGATCGCGTCCATCTCCACCCGGGCGACGAGACCCAGGTACCGCTCGGTGGCCACCCGTTGGACCTTCGGCTCCAGGATCCCGGTCGAGGCGGTCGACGCCGACGTGAGCAGGGAGGAGACGACCGCCATCACCGAGACGAACACCAGGGACGGCACGGCCGCCCGCAGGCGGTCGACGAGGATCCCCGAGGCCAGCAGCTCGGTCAGCAGCGAGTTCACCGCGACCAGCGAGAAGGCCTGCGCGACACCGCGGCCGATCTCGCTGACCGCCACCGTGGAGAGGGCGCGCCGGTCCGCCTGGCGGGCGAGCCGCACGGCGATGCCGACCTGGCGGGGGAAGCTCACGGCCATGCGCCACATGCCCAGCTTCACCCAGGTGCCGCGGTGCTGGCTCCAGCCCTGGTCGTAGGCGAGCTCGCCGCCGAACAGCAGGCGCTCGGACGCCGAGACGGTCTCGGTCGGGGGCGGGGACGAGGCGGCGTGATCACTGTCGGGAAGGGGGCACATGGCGTTCTCCGGGGGCCGGGGGCTTGGCTGTCGGAGAGCTCAACGACATGGCCGACCCGGTCGAACACATGTGTTTCGGTCGGGGCCCGAACCCCGAGGCAGAGCGAATGGGCGTTCGTGCGGGATGCATCGACCCGTGGGGGAGGCGGGTCGTCCCCTCGCCGGAGGGTGGCCGAAACGCCACCGCAGCGCCTCGCCGGCGCTGCGGTGGTCCCGCAGTGGCGCAGACTCCTGCGGCGACTCGGGCTCCCCCCCGTGACCCCGGCTCCCCTCGTGGCCCAGGCTCCCCGTGACCCCGGCTCCCCGCCTGGCCCAGGCTCCCCGTGACCCCGGCTCCCCTCGTGGCCCAGGCTCCCCGTGACCCCGGCTCCCACCGCGGCTCAGGCTCCCGCGGTGACTCGGGCTCCCGCGGTCACTCAGGCCCCGCCGTGACTCAGGCCCCCGCCGTGACTCGGGCCCCCGCGAGTTCGGCGTTCGCGCGCTGCGTGAGGAGGGTCAGGACGCGGCCCGCGACCGCGAGGTCCTCCGCCGGGATGCCGGCGTACAGCCGGGCGGAGATCTCGGCGGTCTCGGCGGTGGTGGTCTCGTACAGCTCCCGTCCGGCGTCCGTGAGCCGCAGTCGGGAGTCGGTCGCCGGGTCCTTCTCGAGCAGCTTCGCGGCCGTCATGTCGTCGATGACCCCGCGCACGACCGACTCGTCGGCCTTCAGTGAGCCGATGACATCGGCGACGAGTTCGTCCCGGCCGGTGGAGTCGCCCGCGACGGCGGCGGCCCGCAGCGTCACGCTCTGCTCGAACGTGATGCCGTGGCGGGTCAGTACGCCCTCCAGGAGGGCGCGTGCGGAGTAGTGCGCCAGGGCGATGACCCGGCCGTTGGTCGTGGGTGCGGTGGTGGTCATGACTGCTCCTCGTCGTTGTCGGTGCGCGGATCGAGCGGTGCGTCGAGCAGGGCGGCGAGCTCGTGGGTGAACTGCCGGGCGCGCGGGCTGTGCTGTCCGCCGAGCGGCTCCAGCATCTGGTCCAGGAGGCCCTGGACCACCGTGATGGCGCGGCGGGTGACGTCGCGCCCCTGCTCGGTGAGGGAGAGCCGCATGGCGCGCGGATCGTCCGGGTCCCGGGTGCGGGCGACGAGTCCGGCCGCCTCCAGCGCGCGGGCGAGCTTGGAGACGTACAGCGCTTCGAGCCCGGTGTGGTCGGCGAGCTGCCGCTGGCTCGGTTCGAGCCCCGAGCGCGCCATGCCGTACAGGGACCCCATCAAGGAGTACTGCGCATGGGTCAGGCCCAGGGGAGCGACCGCCCGGTCGACGGCCACCCGCCACTTCATCGACAGGCGCCAGACCAGGAAGCCTGCCGTGGCGCTCTCGTTTGCTGAACTCACGAGAGATACTGTACATGGCTACTATGTCCATGGCTACTATTTCTGCAGCCGCGTCCGACGGGCAGGGCCGCCCGCCGGACGCGGCGGTGGGCTACCGCCCCTTCGCGGCCGCCTCGGCCGCGGGGGAGTCGGGGCCGCAGGACAGGCGGGCCGCCTCCGCAGCCGCGGCTTCGTCCGGCTTCGCGTTCGTGAGCGTCGTGGAACATTCCACGACGCCGGACCCGTCCGTGGTCCAGCTGATCGCGCGACCCACCGCCTGCTTCCCGTTGCCGCAGGTGTACCGGAAGTCGGCGACGACCTGTCGTACCCAGCTGAAGTCGACGAAGGTGCCGGCGCCGTCGACGCTGGTCGTGCCGGACCGGAGTCCCGGTCCGGGCCTGTGGACGTCGGCGAATCCGTAGTCGCCGCCTCCGGTGGCGTCCGGGTCGCCGATGTGCGCCCCCAGCGAGCGGAGCGTGGCCTCCGCGTCGACCCGCGGGCCCTTCTCGTAGGTGACGGCGGTGACCGGGGTGTGGAGCGGTGACAGTCGGTGCGTCAGTGCGCCGCCGCCCTCGCCGAGCTTCTGCCGCTCGGCGACGCCGGTCAGCACCTCCCGCGTGTCGACGTCGAACCAGGTGTACGTGCCGTTCGCGCAGGCCGTGCCGATCGCCCGGGTGGCCCGCTCGGCCGCCGTCCCGCCGGCCTGATCCGTGCAGCCCGCCGTGCCGGTGAGCAGCGCGGCGACCGCGCACGCGGACAGACCGGTCTTCGTGATCTTCATGTCGGTGTCCCCCTGGTACCTCGCGCCATTGGTCGATGGCGGATCTCGATCTTTTCGGCGGGGTGCCTACCGGACAAGGGACTTGAGCCACTTCTGAGCTCGGTCGCGAGACCGCGGTCCCGCCCCTTGTCCCGAGGGCTCCGGCCAGAAAGGGAGGGCGCCGAGCTGCCGCAGCTGGGAGAGGACGTCCACGGCCCCCCCCGGATCTCGGCGATCCGTCCCTTCGCGACGAGGTCCGGGTCGCCGCTGTTCGTGGCCGCGTGGAAGCGCTTGACCACCGCGATGCCGCTCGCTGCCTCTCTTGCCGGTAAGCGAAGCCTCCTTCTGCTCTCGGAGAGGGCGTTTCGTCAGTACGACGGCAGGGTGGTCGGGGATGTGACACGGCGCGGCCGGGCGTCGGCGGGGCCGTCCGGCGTTCCGGAATGTGGAGCGGCGGTAAAGCGCGGTAAAAGTCCTGGCCGGCGCGGTGCGGTTCCCGTACGGAGCGTTTACGCCGTCTTGGCGCGTTCTTAGCGCTCTCACACCCCGTCCCGGCGTGTCGGAACGACGGATTCCGCAGCGGACAGGCCATTGACCTGCGGTTCTGCTCACGCTTCCATTCAGCCCGGGAGCCCCGGAAACACCTGATCACCAGCCGCCTCGGAGGCGATACCGCTCCCGCTCAGAACCGCCGCTCGCATCGATCGGAACCGCCTGATGACCGACACCCTCAGCGCACCGCACGCGTTGGCCCCTCATACCGGCCCCGTGCCGCAGAAACTCAAGCGTTCCATCGGTGTCGTGGGCGGCACATTGCTCACGCTCTCGTGCGTGACGCCCGCCTCCACGCTCTTCGTGGTCGTACCCGACCTGTTCGACGGAGTCGGCACGTACGCCGCCCTCACCATCGCCATCGGCTCGCTGCTCTGTATCGGCGTGGCGTTCTGCTACTCCGAGCTGGGCACCCTGATCCCCAGCGCGGGCGGCGAGTACGCCATCGTCTCCACCCTCTCGGGCCGTCTCGCCGGCTGGCTGGTGTTCGTCCTGTCCCTGCTGGTGGTGATGATCGTGCCACCGGTGATCGCCATGGGGACCGCCGACTACCTCGCACCCCTGGTACACATCCCCGCCCCGATCGCCGGCGCCGGCGTCATGCTCCTCGCGACCCTCGCGGGCCTCCTCGACCTGCGCGCCAACGCCTGGATCACCGGCATCTTCCTCGTCCTCGAGGTGATCGCCGCGGGCATCGTCGCGGTGCTCGGCTTCTCCCACTCGGAGCGGGGCATCGGCTCCCTCGTGCACGGCCAGGTCGCCGCCGAGGGCGGCACGCACTCGCTCGTCACCGGCGCCATGGTCGTCTCCGGCCTCGCCGTCGCCCTCTTCATCACCCAGGGCTTCTCGACGGCCGTCTACCTCTCCGAGGAGCTGGAGAACCCGCGCAAGTCCGTGGCCCGCACCGTGCTCGCCACCCTCGCCATCTCGACCGCCGTCATCCTGGTCCCCGTCATCGCCATCACCCTCGGCGCCGGCGACCTGGAGACCCTCACCGGCGGCGACATCAGCGGCATGATCGCGGCCTGGTCCAACTCGGCCGTCGGCACCTTCATCAGCCTCTGCGTCGCCCTCGCGATCATCAACGCCGGCATCGTGATGGTCATCCAGAACTCCCGCGTGCTGTTCGCCTCCGCCCGCGACAAGGCCTGGCCGGAGCCCGTCAACAACGCCCTGTCCCGCCTCGGCCGCTTCGGCTCCCCGTGGGTGGCCACCCTGCTGGTCGGCCTCCCGGGCGCGGCCCTGTGCTTCGTCAACCTCGACACCCTCTACGGCGTCACCGGCGTCTCCGTCACCGGCATGTACCTGCTGGTCGCCGTCGCCGCCCTGTTCAGCCGCCGGGGCGCGCACCGCGAGGTGGCGGCGTGGCGCATGCCGCTGTGGCCGGCCATCCCGGTGCTCCTCATCGCCGTCCTCGCGTACGTCCTCTACATGCAGGACGCCGAGTACCTGCTGTGGACCGGCGGCATCACGGCGGTGGCCACCCTCTACTGGGCGCTGTACCTGCGGCCGCGCAAGGACACCCGCTGGCTGGTCAGCATCCCGGAGGACGAGCAGGTCTGAGCCTGCCGACACCGTCCGACCCGAGGGCCGGGGCGCTTCCTGCGCCCCGGCCCTCGGGCGTATCCCGGTCGACGCAGGCAGGCGTGACGATCACTCCGTACGGGGGGTGGACCCGGGCTCTCGCGTGTCGTGACGGCTGCCATGGGCAGCGGAAACGTATCTGTGCATGCATGACCACTGACATGGAACACCTGTTGAACGTACGTCTGTGCGAGCGTTTCGGTGATGTGGCCGACTGGGCCGAGGTCACGTCCCTGATCGCGTCCCACCTCCGGGTCGTCGTCTCGGCGCTCGGACCCGAGTGCGCCGTGACCTTTCTGACGGCGGCGCGTCGAGCCCTCGACGAGGAGGAGTCCCGGGCAGGAACGATTCATCTGGGCTTCGGGGCCCACCTCTGGACGCACCTCGAAGACGTCACCTGGAGCGCGTCGCCCCTGGCCAGGACCTCGGCCTGGGACGCGATGCTGACCATGCACCGTCTTTCCGTACTGGCCCCCGACCCACGCCTCGACGCGCATATCGACAGCGCGCTGGACGCCTGCCGCCTGCGCCTGGTGCCGGCGGCCGCAGGGTTCTGACGGGCGGGACCCGGGTGTGCGAGCGGCCGGGGAACTGCGTCTCAGCGCAGGGCCCCGGCGCGCCGGAGGGTCGCGCGGTCGTCCCCGACGAGCAGGCCGTGCGGAAGCGTCTCGTCGTTCAGCAGCCGGGCCAGTGCGGAGGCGTGTACGCGGAAGGCGAGCCTGCACCGCTCGCGCTCGGGGTGGTCCTCGTCGAGCCCGAGCAGCAGCACCGACCGCTCGTCGTCGGCGTCGACGGGCTCGGACAGGTGCGCAGCGACGACCAGAAGGTCGACCAGGCCCGATCGCACCGCAGCCGAGATGTCGGAGTCGGCGGCGAGGCGGAGAAGGAAGGGCACGGCCGTCGGCATGGCCGCGCTCATGTGGAGGACGCCGTCGAGCAGGGCATTGCCGAGCAGGCGGAGTGCCTCGGCGTCCGTGGTCTCGTCGAGCAGGCAGGGGAAGAGGGCGGGGATCCCGGAAGGCCCCTCAGGAGCGGGCGGCCAGGCGGCTTCGGCGCAGCCCAGAAGCGCGGGGTGGCCGGAGCCGGCGACCCCCGCCCGCGGATGCTCGCGAAGGAACCGAGCGAGGGCGGCCTCTCTGGCCGCCACGTCCGCCACGCACATCCGTACGTCCGCCTCTCTCCTGCCGCGACATCGCCCCGGTGGGTGCGCGGACGAACTCTCGCCCGGCTGACGCCTCGGACGCAAGCGTCCGGGATCGACCAATCAACCGCGAGGTGATCGAAATTCGATCAATCGATGGGATTGCATTGACTCGATCACGGGCCGCACCTACCTTCTGGCCGCACCCGACCGCCAGAAAGGTTGTTGCGTCATGACGAACAGAGCTTTGCCCGCAGGGCAGTTGCTGGGCCGCTGGCTCATCGCCGCCGCCCTCGCACTCGGCGGCACCGCCGCCCTCACCGGCACCCCCGCAGCGGCCGCGGGGAGCGTCACCTATGTGGACTGCTCGCGGGCGGCCGCCGGGGACGGCAGCCAGGCGGCGCCGTTCAACAGCATCGGCCAGGCCAACGGCAGGACGTACGGCCCCGGCGACACGCTCGCCTTCGCCGCCGGCACCACCTGTACGGGCTCCCTCGCCCCGCAGGGCAGCGGCACCGCCACCGCCCCCGTCGTCCTCGGCAGTTACGGCACCGGTGCCCTGCCCGTGATCGACGGCGGCGGCGCCCCGAACGTCGTCTCCCTGACCAATCAGGACCACTGGCGGATCGGCAACCTCAAGCTCACCAACCCCGCCGCCACCCCCGCCCGCCGCACCGGACTGCGGATCTCCGCCAACGACGGCACGGCGCACCGCGGCTACGACATCGCCAACCTGGTCATCGACCGGGTGGCCGGGCAGACGAACAAGAACAGTCCCACCACCGAGGACTTCGTCCAGTCCGCCGGCATCGTCACCGGCGCGAGCGGCACGAACTCGACCCTCAACGACGTCCACGTCCACGACAACCAGATCAGCAACACGGGCGGCGGCGGCCTCAAGATCCGCGTCGGCGCCATGGCCGTCAAGGGCACCGGAGTCCTGATCGAGAACAACACCGTCAAGGACGTCGGCGGCGACGGCATCATCGCCAGCTACGCCGAGGCGCCCATGATCCAGTACAACAACGCCTCCGGCGTCGGCAACGGCGTCTACCCCTTCTCCGGCGGCAACTTCGCCGGCATCTGGGTGCTCGGCGACCACAACCCGACCATCCAGAAGAACGCCGTGTACGGCATCACGCGGATGTCCGTCGCCGACAGCCAGGCCTTCGACTGCGACTGGGGCAACACGGGCGCCTGCACGATCCAGTACAACTTCAGCCGCGACAACATCGGCGGTCTCTTCCTCGACTGCGACGGCTGCGGCACCATCGGCGGCGCCCAGCAGATCATCCGCTACAACATCTCCGAGAACGACTGCCGCATGAGCAGCGTCAGCGCCGGACGCTCCGCACTGCACATGTACAACAACGTCCTCTACTGCACCGACAAGAAGTTCGACATCACGCTCCCCGACGAGAGCGTCGTCGAGAACAACATCTGGGTGGGAACGACCGACTCCCGACTGCCCACGGCCTCCGGGATCTCCTGGCTGTGGAACGTCTTCCAGGGCGTGCCCAGGCCGACCGCCAACGGCATCGTCGGCGACCCGCAGTTCGTGAACCCCGGCACCGGCGGCGACACCATCCTCTCCGCCGACGGCTACAAGCTGCGCGCCACGTCCCCCGCCCTGAACAACGGCGCCGTCATCAGCGGCAACGGAGGCCGCGACTACTGGGGGAACCCGGTGAGCGCGACCACGAAGCCGCACCGCGGCGCGTACAACGGTCCGGGCATGTAGCCCCCTTGTGACGGCGGGAGGCCGAGGACGGGTGGGGTCCGTCCTCGGGCGTCGCTCACGGCGCCACGTGGTGGTACCGGGTACAGGAGAGGACCATGCCGTCGTCGGCGATCGTGAAGACGTCGACGAAGCGCAGGTCCTGCCCGTCGGTGTCCGGGACCACGCGGCGCCCCGTGGCGATCACGCCGCGGTCCTGGCCCACGACCCGGTCGATCTCGTGGCGGGCCCGCGGCGGGGTGTGGGCGAAAGGGGAGTGCAGGACCGCCGGGCGACCGCGGAACGGCGCCAGACCCGGCAGTTCGAGGACCACGCCGTCGTGCAGCAGGGAGGCGCACGAGTCCAGGTCACCGGCGTCGAGGTAGTCGTAGACCAGGCGGACATGGTCGATTCCCACGGCGGTGACCAGGTCGGCCGGTCCCGGCAACCCGGCGCTCGTCTCATCTTGGCGGTTCAACGGCTGAGCCCCTTTCACTCTCGGCCAGGATTCTGGGGGGAGCCGCCAACTCCGCGTTATCCCCCCTCTATCTCCGACCGGGATCTTCACGGCATGGACAGGGCGGGGGTGGTTGTGGAGACTGTCCTCACTCGGACCTGACGTGTCAACTCGTTTCTTTGGTGGGGGAATCGGTGACGGACGACATCGGGGACAGATCCCAGGAACTCCCGGACATGTCGCCCCTCGCCTTCCGGCTCCTGGGACCGCTGCAGGTCCACGGTCCCGGCGGGCCGCTGCGGCTGCCGCCCGGACGCCAGGAGGTCATCCTCGCGGCGCTGCTCCTGGAGGTGAACCGGGTGGTCAGCACGAACCACCTGGTGGACCTCATCTGGGAGGACAACCCGCCGGAGACCGCCCGCACCCAGGTGCAGATCTGCGTGTCGCGACTGCGGAAGCTCCTCGCCGGGGCGGACGGCGAGGTCTCGATCACGACCCGCCCGCCGGGGTACGTCCTGCACACCGACGCGGGGAACGTGGACGCCGCTCTCTTCACCGACCTCGTCTTACGGGCCCGCAGACTGCGCGAACAGGGTGAACTCGACAAGTCCGTACGCCACTTGAGGGACGCGGTCACGCTGTGGCAGGGCGACTGCCTGTCCGGCCTCGACAGCGGCCCGCTCGCGAACAAGGCACGCCAGCTCAACGAGGAACGCCTGACCGCCGTCGAACTCCGCATCCAGCTCGAACTCGAACTCGGGCGGTACGACGGCCTCGTGGGCGAACTGCAGCGGCTCACCCACGAACACCCCCTCCGTGAGAAGCTGCGCGGCCAGCTCATCCAGGCCCTCTACTGGTCGGGACGGCAGGCCGAGGCCCTCGAAGCGTTCCGCGCCGCGCGGCGTCTCCTCGCCGAGGAGCTCGGCCTGGAGCCCAGTCGGGAGCTGAGGGAACTCGAGTCGGCGATCCTCGCCGGCCGGCTCCCCGCCCCCACCGGAGCCGTACCCGCCCGCGTGCCGGGGGAGAAGGCCTCGCACGAGGAGCCGGCGCAGCAGCCTCCGGCCGTGGAGTCCGGGGAGGACACCGAGGCAGCCGCCCCACCGTCCGCAGAATCGGTTCGCCAGGACGCTGTACCCCACCAACTCCCTGCCGCCGTCGCCGACTTCGTGTCCGACGCCGGCCAGATCGCCGCACTCGAGGAGGCGCTGACCGGACGGCCCGGCCGCACCACCGTCGGTCTCGCCGCCATCACCGGAAAACCAGGCACCGGCAAGTCCACCCTCGCCGTGCACGTCGCCCACCTGCTCTCCGAGACCGGCTTCCCCGACGGCCAGCTCTACTGCGACCTGCGCGGCACCACCGGCACCCCGGCCACCCCCGAGGAAGTCCTCGGACGGTTCCTGCGCGCGCTCGGCATCCCCGGCCAGCTCATCCCCGAATCCCTCGACGAGCGCGCCGAGATGTACCGCACCCGACTCGCCTCCCGCCGCGTCCTGGTCGTCCTCGACGACGCCGCGGGCGAGGGCCAGGTGCTGCCGCTGCTCCCCGGCAGCCGCGGCTGCGCCGTCCTCGTCACCGGCCGCGCCCGCCTCACCGCCCTGCCCGGCGCCCACCGTGTGGAACTCGACGTGCTCGCCGAGGACCGGGCACTCGAACTCCTCGCCCGGATCGTCGGACGCGAGCGGGTCGCCGACGAGACCGCCGCCGCGGAAGCCCTGGTCCGCACGGTCGGACGGCTGCCCCTGGCCCTGCGGATCGTCGCCGCCCGCCTCGCCGCGCGCCCCCACTGGACGCTGGCGTCGATGGTGCAGCGCCTCGCCAACGAGCGGCACCGGCTCGACGAACTGACCCACGGCGAGATGACGATGCGCGCCAGCCTCTCGCTCACCTACGAGGGTCTGGCGCCCGAGGACCGCAGGCTCCTCCGCCTCCTGAGCATGGCGCAGGCGCCGACCCTGCCGAGCTGGCTGGCGGGCGCCCTGCTCGACGACCGCCGCCCCTTCCCCTCGGACCTCATGGAACCGCTGGTCGACGTGCAGATGCTGGACGTCGCCGGAGTGGAGCGCACCGGCGGCTTCCGGTACCGCTTCCACGAGATCATCCGCGTGTACGCGCGGGAACAGCTGGCCGCCCACCACACGCCCGAGGTCCGGCAGGAGGCCCTGGCCCGGATGGCGGGCGGCTGGATGCACCTGGTCCAGCAGGCCCACCGCAAGGTGTACGGAGGCGACTTCACCATCCTGCACGGCGACGCGCCCCGCTGGGAGCCCCCGGCCTCGTACACGGAAGAGGTGCTCGCCGACCCGCTGGCCTGGCTCGACGCGGAACAGGCCTCCCTGTGCGGCATGGTCGAGCACACCGCCGACGCGGGGCTCCACGACCTCAGCTGGGACCTCGCGACCTCGCTCGTCACGCTGTTCGAAGTGCGCGGCCACTACGACCTGTGGGAACAGACCCATCTGAGCGCGCTGGCCGCCGTCCGCAAGGCCGGCAACCTGCGCGGCACCGCCGCCGTACGGGCCTCGCTCGGCTCGCTCTACATGAGCCGCAACCAGTTCGACACGGCCCGGCAGGCACTGAACTCGGCGCTCGACGTATTCCAGGCCCTCGACGAGCCGATGGGCGAGGCCCTGTGCCGTAGGGACATGGCGCTCATCGCGCGCATCAGCGGCGACGACACCTCGGCCCTGGAGCTGTACCGGAGGTCCCTGGCGGACTTCGACCGGGCGGGCGACGTCGTGGGCCGTGCGATCGTGCTCACCCAGAGCGCGCACATCCGGATGCGACAGGGTGAGATCGCGGCGGCACAGAGCCAGTTGGACGAGGCGCTCGACATCTACGAAGGGGTCGGTTACACGGGCGGCCGGGCGAGAACACTGCGGCGCGTCGGACAGCTCCTGCTCGAACAGGGCCGCAGCGACCTGGCGGTCCTGACCTTCACGGAAGTCCTCGAACTGTGCCGGGACTCCGGCGACGTGATCGGGGAGGGCCATCTGCTCCGCGACCTCGGGCACGCCTTCGCCCTCATGGGTCGGCCCGACCGGGCCCGGGACTTCTACGACCGCGCGGTGACCGCGCGGGAAGGCGTCATGGATTTCAGCGGCGGCGCGCTGGCGCGCCTCGACCTCGCCCGTCTTCTCGGCGCGGAGCCGGGGCGCTCCCGGGAACTGCTCGTGCCGGCGGTCGAGGTGTTCCGTGAGCGGCGGATGGGGCGGGAACTGGCGGAAGCGGAGAGGCTCCTCGCGAGCGGCTGCTGACCGTGTGAGAGGACCGGTCAGTCCCAGGGGTTGTTGTCGCTGATGCACGGGACGGTGGTGCCGTCGGTCGTCGTCCCCGTCGTGGTGCAGACCGTCGTCGTCGTCGTGGTGGTGCCGGTCGTCTCGTCCGCCCAGCTCGCCTGGACGCCGACGCCCGTCACGACGACGATCAGCGCGGCGGTGACGGCGGCGCGGAGGGACGTGCGGGCGGCGGCGGTGGTGTTCGACATCGGATGGCTGCCTCTCGGTCGTGTGCGGCGTTTCCTTCTGACCACCAACCTAGGAACCGGCGGATTCACGGCACCGCTCGCTGCCTTATCACCCCGCTATCACGCGACCGCCCCCCGCCCGCCCCGCTATCACGGGCCTCGATGCCGCTATCGCCCGGCCTCCTCACCCCGTTAGTGCCGGGATGCCCCCTGAATAGTCGCGTCCGGAGCATTGGTCCCAGCAGACGGCGAGGCGCAGCCCCCGGCCGGCGGCCCGACCGGGCCGTCACCAGGGGCGGAGCGCCCCAACTCGACGAGTGGGAGCTTCTCATGACGACCAGTCTCTCCCCGGAGGGCATCGCGACGGCCACCGCCGCACTCGGCACCCTCATCCGCGGCCACCGGCTCCGCATCGGCCTGACCCAGCAGGAGCTGGCGGACCTCTCCACCATCAGCGTCCGCGCCATCCGCGACCTGGAGAAGGGCAAGGCACAGCGCCCGAGAGCCGACACGATCCGGCTGATCGCCGACGGCCTGCGCCTGGGCCCCCGCGCCCGCACCGCCCTGGAGGACGCGGTGCGGCGAGGACACCGCGGCGGCCTCGGAACCCGCCACCTCACCGCCGAGCAGCCGGCCCCGCCCGTACCGCTGCATCCGCTGATCGAGAGGGACGCCGAGGCCACCGTCCTCACCGAGGAGCTGCGCTCCGGAGCCGAACGGCTGATCACCGTCGTCGGCCTCAGCGGCGTCGGCAAGACGCGCCTGGCCCTGGAAGCGGCGGCCCGCCTCCACGACGCCGGCTTCCCGGTGCTCTGGCACACGGCCCCCGGGGCGGTCGCCGACTGCCTGCCGGCCTGCGACGACCAGTACGACGCGCTCACCGCCGACTGCGCCGCATACCTGCACGGCGACGGCCGCGCCGACGACCTGGCTCCCGAACTCTCCGGAGCGCTCGGCGACCGCGCCGTACTCCTCGTCCTCGACGGCGTCGACACGGCACTGCTCGACTTCCACCGGCTGACCCGGCTCCTGCGCGAGCTGCCCGGACTCCGCCTGCTCGTCACCGCCGACGAACCCTGGAACGTCCCCGGCGAACGCCTCTTCCTGCTCTCCCCGCTGGAGGCGCCCGACCCGTCCGACGGCATCCGTCCCGACGCGCCCGCCGCCCGCTTCCTCCTCAGCCGGCTCCGCCACGTACGCCCCGACATCGTCCCCGACGAGCGCGTCCTCGCGGACATCGCCTGGATCGGCCACCGCCTCGACGGCCACCCGCTCGCACTCTCCGCCGCGGCCTCCTGGCTCACCGTCTGCGACCTCCCCACACTGCGCGGCATCGTCGAGTCCGACCCGGCGCCCCTCCTCGACCACCTGGCCGACGGCCGCTCCGGCTCCCGGCTGCGCGAGCGCGTCGCCCGCACCCTGGCCGCGCTGCCCGACACCCACCGGCAGCTGATCGGCTCCCTGTGCGCCGCGAGCGAGGACGCGTTCGTCCTGGAGGACGTCGTCCGGCTCACCGGCATGCCCCTGCCGCACTGCGGCCGCATGGTCCGCGACCTGCTGGTCAGCGGCGTGATCCGCGCGGGCACGGAAGGCGACCGCTCCGCGTTCCGCGTGCTCTGCGTGGCCCGCGCCGTCGCCACGGGCTCGACGCTGACGGCGAGCCCCGCGGGGACCCCGGCCCACTGAGCGGCCGCTCGTACGGCGGGTGAAGTCGTACGAGTCGTACGACTTCCGTACCCGCTGCCGCTCGATCGCCCAGGGAGTCCGTTACGACTGCCGCAGCCGCTGCCGCCCGACTGCCGCCCCGCCGCCGAACCGCTGGCGTACCGCCGCATCAACTGCCGCTCCCCGCCCCGGCCCACCGGTTGTATGGCCAGTGCCAGCGCCTCTCCTCCCTCTCCTCCGCCGTGACTTCCACAGGAGCCCCTCATGCCGTTCGACACGCCCGTCGCACCCGCTCCGGCTGCCGTCCGGTTGCCGCTCTCGGTGGCCCAGCGTGACATCTGGACGGCACACGCCCTCGACCCCACCGGCGTCAAGTACAACGTCGCCGAATGCCGCGAGATCAACGGCCCGGTGGACCCGCAGCTGATGGCGGCCGCCTGGCGCAGGCTCGTCGAGGAGGCGGACTTCCTCCGCATCCGCCGCTTCGAGGACGACGGCGAGCAGGTGTGGCAACTGCTCGACGCCGACGCCGGCTCGCGCACGCTGCCGTTCACCGACGTGAGCGCCACGGACGACCCGGAAGCCGAGGCCTGGCGCCTGATCGACGCACTGATCTGTGCCCCCTTCGACCTCACCGACCAGCCGCCCGTCCGCTGCGCGCTGATCAAGCTCGGTGAGGAGCGGTACTTCTACTTCTACGGGTTCCACCACCTGGTCGTCGACGGCGTGGGCGTCTCCATGGCCCTCGCGCGGCTGATCGAGCTGTACGAGCGGGCCGTCGCGGGCGAGACCTGGGGCCCCTCCCCGTTCGGGAGCCTCGCCGAACTGCTCGCCGAGGACGCGGAGTACCGGCAGTCCGAGGAGGCGGCCGCCGAGCGCGCCGCCTGGCGGGAGCACCTCGCCGGAGCCCCGGACGCGCCCGCCGGTCTCGTCCGGGGCACCGGACGGGCGACGGCCGCGCACGGCGGCCTGCCCTTCGCGCGGCGGAGCGTACGGGTGTCCCCGGCCGACGCGGAGCGGCTCCGCTCGGTCGCACGCGCCGAGCGCGCCTCCTGGTCCGTCCTCCTCGTGGCCCTGTTCACCGTCTACCTGCACCGCGTCACCGGACAGACGGAGCTGGTGATCGCCCTGCCCGTGACCGGCCGGACGTCCCGGCTCGCCCGCAGCACCCCGGGCATGTCGTCGAACGTCGTCCCGCTGAGGCTCCGCGTCCGGCCCGAGGAGTCCCTCGGCGCCCTGGTCCGCTCGGTGGGAGCCGAGGTCAAGCACGGTCTGCGCCACCAGATGACCCGGTACGAGGACCTGTGCCGCGACGCCGGCGTCATCGACGGCGCCCGCAGGCTCGCCACACCCGTCCTCAACATCATGGGCTTCCACGCGGACCTCACTGTGTGCGGCCACCCGACGGTCAACCACAACGTGAGCAACGGCCCGGTCGACGACCTCAGTGTCGCCGTGCTCGACCTGGGCGCCGCGAACGGGCTGCGGATCGACTTCGACACGCCCGTCGAGGGCGTCGACGTGACGGCCGTCGCCGCCCACCAGGACCGGTTCGCCGCCTTCCTCACCACCGTCCTCGCCACCGAGCGACCCGCAGAACGCCGGACAGCCGACCTGGACGTCCTGTCGGAGGCGGAGCGCGAGCTCCTGACGGGCGCGTGGGCCGGACCGGTCGGGCACGCGGTGGAGACGACGCTCGTGGAGCGGTTCGAGGAGCAGGCGGCCCGCTTCCCCGACGGGGTCGCCCTCATCGACGAGGCGGGCGAGGTCACGTACGCCGAACTGAACGCCGCCGCCAACCGCTGGGCCCGCCACCTTCGCTCCCAGGGCCTCGGCCGCGGCGACATGGCCGGCGTCCTCCTCGAACGCGGAACCCGCTTCGCCACCGCTCTCCTCGCCGTCCTGAAGACCGGCGCCGCCCACGTACTGCTCGACCCGGACTTCCCCGACGACCGGCTGCGCTCGGCGGCCGCCGACGCCGGCATCAGCCACCTCGTCACCCGCCCGCTGCTCGCCGCGCGCGTCGAAGGCCCCTGGGCCACGCACACCGAGGCCCCCGGCGAACTCCTCTCGTACAACCCCGGCAATCCCCGTCTGCCGCTGGGCCCCGACGACCCGGCCTGCCTGATGTTCACCTCCGGGTCGACGGGCCGGCCCAAGGCCATCCTGTCCTCCCACCGCAACCTGGTGGCGACCCTGATCGACCAGCCCTACCTCCCCACGGGCCCGGACCAGGTCTACCTCCAGTGCTCGCCGGTGTCGTGGGACGCGTTCAGCCTGGAGTTCTGGGGCGCCCTCCTGCACGGCGGCACGGCGGTCCTCCAGCCGGGCCAGAAGCCCGAACCGGCCCTCGTGACCGAGCTGGCGCGCCGGCACCGCGTCACGACGCTCCTGCTGTCCGCGACCCTCTTCAACTACCTCACCGACGAGCACCCCGAGGCCTTCGAGACCGTCACCACCGCCTTCACGGTCGGCGAGGCCGCCTCCCCGGCCCACGTCCACAAGCTCCAGCGGCTCAGGCCCGGCATCTCCGTCCTCAACGGTTACGGACCCGCCGAGGTCATGATCTACGCGACCACCCACACCATCGAGCCCGGCGACCGGCCGCACCCGGTGATCCCCATCGGCACCCCGCTGGTCAACAAGCCCGCCTACGTCCTGGACGCCCGGCTGAACCTCTGCCCACCGGGAATGACCGGAGAGCTGTACGTGGCGGGCGACGGCCTCGCCCACGGATACCTGGGCAGGCCGGACCTGACCGCCACCCGCTTCGTACCGAACCCGTTCGCCGCGGAGGGCGGCCGGCTGTACCGGACGGGGGACCTGGCGCGCTTCGACCGGGACGGGCGTCTCCTGTACGAAGGCCGGGCGGACGACCAGATCAAGATCCTCGGCTTCCGCATCGAACCCGGCGAGACCGAGGCCGCGCTCCTGACCCATCCTCAGGTCACCCGGGCCGCCGTGACCGTCCACGAGAGGCGACTGGCCGCCTATGTCGTCGTCGCGGACGGGGAGACGGATCCCGAAGAGATCCGCCGGCACGTCGCCGAGCGGCTCCCCGAGCACCTCGTCCCCACGTACGTGACGCCCCTCGACCGCCTGCCCGTCACACCCAACGGGAAGATCGACAAGCGCGCGCTGCCGGCCCCCGCGACCGTCCTGGGCACGGACCGCACGCCGCGCAACGAGACCGAGAAGACCCTGGCCGCCCTGTTCGGCCGAACCCTGGACCTGACCGGCCCGGTCGGCATCGACGACAGCTTCTTCGCCCTCGGCGGCCACTCGCTGCTCGCCGCCCGGCTCACGAACCACATCGCCGAGGCGTTCGGCGTGCGCCTGACCATCCGGGACGTCTTCGGACACCCGACGGTGGCGGGGCTTGCGGAACTGCTCGGTGAGCAGGGTGCCGTACGGACCGTCCCGCCGCTGGTTGCGGGGGAGGGGGCCGGGGATCTGGTTCCTGCGTCGTTCGCTCAGCGGCGGTTGTGGCTGTTGTCGGAGTTGGAGGGGGACAGTGCGGCCTACAACGTGCCGGTGGTGGTGCGGTGCGAGGGCGGGCTCGACCTGGAGGCGCTGGAGTCCGCGCTGAGCGATGTGGTGGAGCGGCACGCCCCGCTGCGGACGGTGTTCGAGTCGGTGGAGGGCGAGCCGCACCAGAGGGTCCTGCCGCCGGAGCGGGCGCGCGTGTCGGTGGACCGGCGACGGGCCGACGCCGCCTCGCTGGAAGCGGAGTTGGCCACGGAGGCGGGCCGCGTCTTCGACCTGGCCGTGGAGCTTCCGCTGCGGGCGGTGGCGTTCGAGCTGGGGGACGACACGGTTGTCCTCTCGCTGGTGATGCACCACATCGCGACGGACGGGCTGTCGAACGGTGTCTTCTTCGCGGACCTCCAGCGGGCCTATGAGGCCCGGCTCGCCGGGGCCGAGGGGCGTGTCCTGGAGCCGCCCGCCGTCCAGTACGCGGACTACGCGGTGTGGCAGCGGCGGGCGCTGGGTTCGGCCGACGACCCGGAAAGCGTGCTCGGCCGCGAGCTGGACTTCTGGCGGCGGGCGTTGGAGGGCCTGCCGGAGGAGCACGGACTCAACCTGGACCGCCCGAGGCCGGCGAGGGCCTCCCACCGGGGCGGACAGGTCGAACTCGACCTGGGCGCGGACGTGTTCGAGCGCGTCGTGCTGCTCGCCCGCTCGGAGGGGTGCACGCCGTTCATGGTGGTGCACGCGGCCCTGGTCGCGGCGCTGGCCCGGCTCGGCGCGGGGTCCGATCTGGCGATCGGGACGCCGGTCGCCGGGCGCGGTGAGCGCTCGCTGCAGGATCTCGTCGGGTTCTTCGTGAACACGCTCGTGCTCCGGACCAGCACCGCCGGTGACCCGAGCTTCCGGGAGTTGCTGGACCGGGTGCGTACCGCCGACCTGGACGCCTTCGCGCACCAGGAGTCCCCCTTCGACCTCGTGCTCGAAGCGGTGAACCCGAAGCGGACCCTCTCGCGCCACCCGCTCTTCCAGATCAGCCTCGGTTTGGAGACCGACGGCGGCCCCGCCTTCGAGCCGAGCGGGGTCCGGACCGGTCCGGTGGAGACGCTCTCCAGCGGATCCGTCAAATTCGACCTGGAGTTCTTCCTCCGCTCCGACGACGAGAAGGAGCTGCGGGCGACCGTGCTCTTCGCGGCGGAGCTGTTCGACGAGGCCACGGTACGGCGGATGACGACCGTCCTCGGCGAGGTGCTGCTCCAGGTCCTCGACGAGCCGGGACTGCGTCTCTCGGGCTTGGAGGTCCTGTCGGAGACGGAGCGCGAGCTCCTGACGGGTGCGTGGGCCGGACCGGTCGGGGGCGCGGTGGAGACGACGCTCGTGGAGCGGTTCGAGGAGCAGGCGGCACGGTTCCCCGACCGGGTCGCCCTCATCGACGAGGCGGGCGAGGTCACGTACGCCGAGCTCAACGCCGCCGCCAACCGCTGGGCGCGCCACCTGCGCTCCCGTGGCCTGGGGCGCGGCGACATGGCGGGCGTGCTGTGGGAGCGCGGGGTGGAGTTCGCGGCGGCCGTGATCGGCGTCGTGAAGACCGGGGCGGGTTACACGCTCCTCGACCCCGACTTCCCCGACGAGCGGCTGCGCTCGGCCGCGACCGACGCCGGTATCGGCGTCCTGGTCAGCGAACCCCGCCTGGCCGCACGCCTGAACGGCCCTTGGGACACGGTCTCTTGCTCCTCACGGCAGCTGACGGAGCTCAGCGGCGAGAACCTCGGCACGGACCTGGGCGCTGATGACGTGGCGTGCTTGATGTTCACGTCGGGTTCGACGGGGCGGCCGAAGGCGATTCTGTCGTCGCACCGGAATCTGGTGTCGACGGTCAGCGGTCAGTCGTACGGGTTGTTCGGTCCGGGTGAGGTGTTTCTGCAGTGCTCGCCGGTGTCGTGGGACGCGTTCAGCCTGGAGTTCTGGGGTGCGCT